>NZ_JBYUVT010000009.1:0-194707 GCF_058135255.1 Flavobacterium sp. LK-23 | reverse complement strand
TGAGCCGATAGAGGGACTCGAACCCACGACCTGCTGATTACAAATCAGCTGCTCTAGCCAGCTGAGCTACATCGGCGTCATTACGGGTGCAAATATAAAGCGGTTTTTCAATTTCCCAAAATAAATTTGCACTTTTTTACACTTTTTTTTGCTTATAAAGCGTTGATTTTTTCAATCAATTGATTAGCAGCTTGTTCTAATTCAACATTAATTTGCTTGAAGTGTGCTTTTTTATTTTCAACGTTCTTTGCGTTCACTTTTGTAATCAAAGTATCGAATGCAGCGATAGCTTCATCGACCAAAGCATTCGTTTCTGGAGTAGGATTTCCTGTTGTTGACATCTCAAACAAGTAAACTGCCTCAATAATATCTCCTAATACGAAGTTGATGTCTTTCTTTAAATTCTTAACGTTTGCCATTTTTCTTATTATTTTAATTTGCGTCTGCAAAAGTACATATTATCTTTAAATTTAATGCTAAGAAATGTAAATTTCTAAAATTGAAGCTTTTCCGCTCAAATTAAATGCATTTATCGCAGCTGGAATTAAGACAGTATCTCCTTTAATATAAGTATGCTTAAATCCGTCATATTCGATTTCGAAGCTTCCTTCAATACACATATAAACCGTAAATGTTTCTCCGTTCTTAACTACTTCCACTTTGTCTTCTAAAGGAAGGAAATTAGTTGTAAAATAAGGACAGTCAACAACAGTATTTGAAGTATTTACTTTAGACTCATATTTTTTCTGCGTATCAACTTTATTATAGTTAATGGCATCTAATGCAAGATCAACATGCAATTCTCTTTTATTTCCTTGCGCATCTACACGATCAAAATCGTATAAACGATATGTAATATCAGAAGTCTGCTGAATTTCGGCAACTACTAATCCAGCTCCAATTGCGTGAACCGTTCCAGTTTCTAAGAAGAAAACATCTCCCGATTTTGCTTTTACATCATCTAAGATCGAAACCAAAGTATTATCATGCAAATGTTTCAAATATTCTTCTTTGCTAGAATCTTCTTTAAAACCCACAATAATTCTAGCATCAGCATCGGCCTGCATTACGTACCACATTTCAGTCTTTCCAAATGAATTATGACGTTCTTTAGCCAATTTATCGTTTGGATGCACCTGAATAGAAAGATCTTCTCGTGCATCTAGGTATTTAAAAAGCAACGGAAATTGTTTTCCGAATCTTTCATAAACTTTAGTTCCTAAAATCGCATCTGGTGTTTCATCAATCAAATCCATTAACGATTTTCCTTTTAAAACTCCATTTGCAACTACACTCACATCGCCTTGTACAGTAGACAATTCCCAGCTTTCGCCAGTAATTTTAGAAACGATTGGTTTATTTAAAATAGTTTTTAATTTTTCTCCTCCCCAGATTCTTTCTTTTAAAATCGGTTCAAATTGCAAAGGGTATAGATTTTGGCTCATGTTTTTAGGCTAATATATTTGTTTAATTAATTCTAATTTGATACTATTTTGGTAATCTACGATACTAATTCTTGAACAATTTCTAAGGCTTTCGGTATATGTTTTGCAGCATTTGCACTGTCAAATATCGAAATTAGCAAACCATTTTTATCAATTATATAGGTAACGCGTCCTGGCAGAAGTCCGAACAAATTATTGCGGACACCAAAAAGTTTTCTTAATCTTTTATCTTGATCAGAAAGCAAAATAAAAGGTAATTTGTGTTTAGCTGCAAATTTATGATGTGATTTTACACTATCGCTGCTAATACCAATTACCTCAGCTCCTAAATCTTTAAAATCTTCGTATTGATCCCGAAAACTGCAAGCTTCAGTTGTACAACCAGGCGTATTATCTTTTGGATAAAAGTAAATTACCACTGGCTTTCTTCCTAAAACGCTTTGGCTTTCAAAAAGTTCTCCATTGTTGTCTTTCGCAGTAAAATTCGGAACTATATCTCCTATTTTTAATGACATTTTTTATTCTCCTTTATAAGTTACAAAATTTCGTTCCGTTTCGTTCAGTACCACTTCAAGATCAAAGTCGGTATGAATTCGTTGTCTAATTTTATTCCATATCACAACAGCAATATTCTCTGCGGTCGGATTCAAATCTGCAAATTCAGGAACATCCAAATTCAGATTTTTGTGATCAAACGGAATTTCTACTTCTTCTCGTATAATATCCGCCAATACTTTCACATCTAAAACAAAACCAGTTTCCGGGTCAATTTTTCCTGTAACACTTACTGTTAAACCATAATTATGACCATGAAAGTTCGGGTTATTGCATTTTCCAAAAACGGCATCGTTTTTTTCAAATGACCAATCCTTTCGATGCAATCGATGTGCCGCATTAAAATGCGCTTTTCTTGATATGGTTACTCTCATTTATGCTTCTGGTTAGTTGGCTATAATTTATGGTCTTCTAGATAATGATCAAATTCATCAAAAATTATCTTAAACCATACGGTATAAATTTCGGGCTGTTTTTCAATATCTGCTTTAACATCTTCAATACTCATCCATTTCCAGTCTTCTACTTCGTCTGGATTTATGTTTGGTTCTTCATTATAATAACCAATCATAACATGGTCCAGTTCATGTTCTGTCAAACCGTTATCAAAAGGTGCTTTGTATATAAAGTGAAACAACTCTTTCAATTCGGCTTTAAAACCCATTTCTTCAAACAATCTGCGGGTTCCCGCTTCGATGTTGGTCTCTCCCTCTCTCTGATGACTGCAGCAAGTGTTTGTCCAAAGCAACGGAGAGTGGTATTTATGATGAGCACGCTGTTGCAACATAATTTCGTTTTTACTATTCAAAATAAAAACCGAAAAGGCACGGTGCAAAAGCGCTTTTTCATGTGCTTCTAATTTTGGCATTAAGCCAATCTGTTCATCGTTTTGATTAACTAATATTACGTTTTCTTCTGTCATAAGGCTTCTTAAGCAAACAAAAATACGAAAAAAGAAATGGCTTAAAAATGCTAATTCAGCTTGTCTAAAAGTAACCCTCTGACCAAATTTCTATTTTACTGATTTACAATATTATAATTTATGCTAAAAATTTAAAAGCTGTTAAAATTAAGACATAAAAACTACATTGTCTTCTTTTACGTAACTAATAAAAAGTTAAAACACACTTAAAAAAATCTCAATAATAATAAACACTGTAATTTGAAGCTAATTCTCAACGTATCTTTGATATACAGATTAATCTACTAAGAACTTATGAAATCTAAAAACCTAATTTTCAGCCTCTGTTTTTTGATTCCGCTTTTTATTTTTCAGGCCTGCGGACAAAACACAAAAAAACAAACTGCAAAAACAGCCGTTATGGAAAATAAAATCAGTAAACCCGGAAATCCTTATTATTCAAATACCGACACCACAAAACTTAACGTAAGCAACGCCGAATGGAAAAAGGTTCTTCCAGCAGATGTGTATGCCGTAATGCGTGAAGCCGATACCGAAAGACCTTTTACAGGCAAATATTGGAATACCGATGAAAAAGGAACTTATTACTGTGCTTCATGCGGTAATTTGCTTTTTAGATCGACAGCCAAATTTTCGAGCACTTGCGGATGGCCGAGTTTCTTTGAACAGGAAAACAAAAAAAGCATTGTTTTTAAAGAAGATAATTCACTTGGAATGGAAAGAACCGAAACCCTTTGCGGACGCTGCGGCGGACATTTAGGACACATCTTTGACGATGGTCCCGAACCAACCGGAAAACGCTACTGCATGAATTCGATTGCTCTTGATTTTATTCCTGACAATAAATAATCACAAAATGAAAAATATACTTTTAATATGTCTTTTTGTGCTTTCGCTAAATGGCATTTCGCAAAATAAAAAGGCAAATCTAGAAACTATTACACTTGGCGGAGGATGTTACTGGTGCGTTGAGGCTGTTTACGAAAATCTGAACGGAGTAAAATCTGTTGTTTCTGGATTTTCAGGAGGAAAAGTCGCAAATCCGACTTACGAAGAAGTTTGTACAGGAGAGACAGGTCACGCCGAAGTGGTTCAGATTACTTTCGACAAAAATGTAACTGATATTAATGAAATCTTCAAAGTCTTTTTTACCGTTCACGATCCGACAACTTTAAATCGTCAGGGAGCCGATGTTGGAACGCAATATCGTTCTGTTATTTTCTACAAAAACGAAGAACAGAAAAAAGCCGCTCAAAGCATTATTGCCGACCTCAACAAAGCTAAAGTGTACAACAATCCAATTGTGACAAAAGTTGAGCCGTTCAAAGCTTTTTATAAAGCCGAAGATTATCATCAAAATTATTATGCAAACAATAAAAATCAGCCGTATTGCAAAATGGTCATTCAGCCTAAAATAGAAAAGTTTGAAAAGGTTTTCAAAGATAAACTCAAAAAGAAATAAAGCTTAAAATGATATTATTCTAAAACCGTCCAAAAAAATGGACGGTTTTTTTTATTTCATAAACCCGCATAAAAACAGGCATTTTCTCTTAATCGAAAAATAATTCTATTTTTTTTCATCTTTTTTGTCCAATCCCGAAAGTTCGATTGTTATTAGGGTATAAACAATTAAAAAACATACATTATGGAAACTAGACTTAATTTATTCGAACAAGGTCAAAAAGCAGTTAGCACATTATTTGGAATTAGCGGTTATTTGAAAAAAGCGACAATCGAATCGTCTCTTATGGAATTAATCAATTTCAGAATCTCTCAAATCAACAACTGCGGTTATTGTTTAGACATGCATTCTAAAGAAGCTTTAGCTGCTGGAGAAACAACACAACGTTTATTTGGATTAAGCGTTTGGAGAGAAGCTCCTTATTATACAAAAAGAGAAAGAGTTGCTTTGGCTCTGGCAGAAGCTGTAAATGCCTGCGATGTTCCAGACGATATTTATGAAATTGCAAAAGCTGAATTTACAGAACAAGAATTAATTGATCTTACGCTTGCCGTTGCTGCAATTAACGCTTGGAATCGCCTAAACATTACTTTTGCCAACACGCCAGGAACTTACAGAGTGGGACAATTCGGGTAAGTCGTAATTGATTTTATTCTCTAAAAACAATTAACTTTATAAAACTTAAAAGCAGATTATTCAATTATAAAACATAAAAAAATGAATGAGTTTTTATTGATTTTCAGAAGAGATTTTAAAACAAAAGAAACCCAGCCATCTCCAGAAGAATTGCAACAGCATTTACAGCAATGGCAAAACTGGTTTGGAAGTTTGGCTGCTCAGGATAAACTAGCAAGACCCTTACAGCGCTGGGACGGACAAGGAAAACTTGTAAATTCGAATAAAGGGATTACCGACGGACCTTTTGTTGAAATTAAAGAATCAATTGGCGGTTTAATCATTATTAAAGCCAAAGATTACGACGAAGCTGCTGAAATTGCACAAGGATGTCCCGTTTTAAATTTTGGCGGAAATGTCGAAATTAGAATGGCGGTTTAGATTTTTGAACTAACTTATATAAAAATGCCTTTGTATCTTTACTTAGGCATTTTTCCTTAAAATATGGAGCACAAAGAACTTATTCCCAATTTATTCAGAACCGAATATCAAAAAATAGTTTCAGTTCTCTGCAGCTTATTTGGAATTCAGCATATTGAAATTGCAGAAGATATTGTAAGCGACACTTTTCTAACCGCTTCAGAAACTTGGGCCATTAAAGGAATACCAGAAAATCCAAGCGCGTGGCTGTACACGGTTGCCAAAAACAAAACAAAAAACTACCTGAAAAGAAACAATGTTTTTGAAACCAAAATAGTTACCGAAATAAAACACAATACTCCATTAAACAATCCTGAAATCGACCTTGATTTATCTGATCAAAATATTGCTGATAGTCAACTCGCAATGATATTTACGGTTTGCAATCCCTGCAATTCTGAAGAAGCTCAAATTGCCCTTGCCTTAAATTTATTATGCGGTTTTGGAGTTGGTGAAATCTCTGATGCTTTCCTTTCTAATAAAGAAGTGATTTACAAAAGGATAAATCGCGCCAAAGAAAAACTGAAGGAAGAAAACATAAAAATTCAGCATCCGAATAACGCTGAAATAAAAGACAGGATACAAACCGTTCTCAAAACTATTTACCTGCTTTATTCTGAAGGCTACTACTCTATTTCGCAAAATACCACTTTACGAAAAGACCTTTGCACCGAGGCTATGCGTCTAACTTATTTATTAATTCAAAACGAAAGCACCAATCTGCCACAAACCAATGCTTTAATGGCTTTGATGTGTTTTCATTCGTCAAGATTTGATGCCCGAACGGGTTTAAATGGAGAAATTATTTTATATGAAGATCAAGATCAATCACTTTGGAATCAGGAATTAATAGATAGAGGAGCTTATTTTCTAAGTCAGTCTTCAACTGGAACTTCACTTTCCAAATACCACTTAGAAGCTGGAATTGCGTATTGGCATACTATTAAAAAAGAAACAATAGAGAAATGGGAAAATATTCTGGAGCTCTACAACAATCTGATCATTTTAGAATATTCACCAATTGTGGCTTTAAACAGAACTTATGTCTTATCTAAAGTAAAAGGCAAAGAAGAAGCCATCAAAGAAGCTGAAAAACTAAATTTAACCGATAATCACTTTTATTATTCCTTACTTGGAAATCTTTATTCTGAAGTTGATACAAAAAAATCGTTACAGCATTTCGAAACCGCATTTGGTTTAGCAAAAACGACATCCGACAAAAACATTATCAGCAAAAACATCGAACATTTGAAGTGGAAAACAATTTAGCTTTTTTAAGCTCCAGAGGAACAAAATATTTATAGAAAAGAATAAGCTCTGGAAGAGCGAAATATTTATAGCAAAAATATAAATGTCTACAGCATAAAGCTCCGGAGGAGCGACATATTTATATCAAAAAAATGAATTTTATAACATTTCATCCAACAAAAAAGCTGTCCTTTTGAGACAGCTTTTTTTTTATTTTGATTTTGAATACTATTGCTTTGCTACTTTTTTAAATCTCATCATTGGCACATCGCCTTGAATTAAATTTAATTTGCCATCTTTATCAATAGAATAACTTGTAATTAGCCTGATTTGTTTTAAAAACTGCTGTTCTCCACCACCTTCACAAAACATCATTGTAGTTGGTCCCTCTTCTCCAAAAGTCAAAGACTTTCCTTTTAGGGTATAAGATGCGCTGTAACCATTACATCCGTTATTTCCATACACTTTTGTTTCTTTTTGATCGAAAGTAAGCTGTGGTTTTTTATTCGGATATAATCCTTCAAAAGCAATTCTTGGTCCAGAGATATATTCTAACTCCCACGTCGTGCCAAATAAATCACCTTCATTAGAAGCAGATTTTGATGCTGTACATGAAGCAAATAATAGCGTTAAAACTGAAAGGACGGCAAATGTGTATTTTTTCATAAAAATGTTTTTTTTAAGATTTATAATTTGTTTTGTTTTTTGAACTAAAATAATTCTATAAAATCCTATTCTCAATATTCATGCTCAGTTACAGCTTTTCTTAAGTTTAAATTTTATCCGAAGCCGTTATTTTCTGTCTCTAAGTTACTACAAATTATTTAAAGTTTTATAGCCCAGATGTTTAAAATAAAACAAGTGACACTATTTTTTTTGTAATTTGCATCAATCAAAAAGACCAAAATCATCAATAAAAAACCAAAAAATGAAACAATTCCTATTTTTGTTTGTATTTGCATTGACCACTTCGTTTGTTCAATCGCAAGAAAACCTCCCAACAGATTATCTCACAAAAGAATTTCATCAAGGACGACGCGAAGCTTTTAGAGCTTTAATGCCTGCCAATTCTGTCGCAGTTGTTTTTTCTTATCCCGAAAGAGTTTTTTCTAGAGATATCGATTACAATTACCACGCAAATCCTGATATGTATTATTTATCAGGATACAAAGAACCAGATGCTATTTTATTAATTTTTAAAGAAGCACAAGGCACCGAAAGGTATAATGAAGTTCTTTTTGTTAGAGAAAAAAATGCAAATCGCGAAATGTGGACAGGAAGACGTTTAGGAATTGAAGGCGCTAAATCAAAGCTTGGCTTTACAACTGTTTATAACGGAAAAGATTTTAACGCGTTTGCTATTGATTTCTCAAAATTCGATAAAGTTATCTACGATGAATTCCCGACAGATGCAAAAGAAAGCGACCATCCGGACAATCTATATGCATTGCTGAAATCATTTAAATCTAAAGCAGGAATTACAAAAGCAAATGAAGATTCAACAAATTTATTCTCTAAAATTACCAGTTCTCTTCGCGAAATAAAAACGCCAGAAGAACTTGTCTTGATGCGCAAAACGGTAAAACTTTCGTGCATTGCACACAACGAAGTTATGAAAGCTGTAGGTCCAGATATGAGCGAAAATGAAGTTGACGGAATTCATGCTTACATTCATAAACATTACGGTGCAGAAGCCGAAGGTTATGGCCCAATTGTGGGAGCTGGAGCAAACGGATGCATCTTACATTATTGGGAAAACAACGCCACAAAAATTGACAATCAATTACTACTAATGGATGTTGGCTCTGAGTATCACGGTTATTCTGCGGACGTAACTAGAACAATTCCGGCAAACGGAAAATTTACTGAAGAACAAAAAGCGATTTATCAAATCGTATATGACGCTCAAGAAGCTGTTTTTAAAATCTGCAAAGAGGGAACTCCGCTAGTAGCTTTAAACGAAACCGCCAAAGATGTTATAGCCAAAGGTTTGATTAAATTGGGAATTATTACAGATCCAAAAGATGTAAGATTATATTATCCTCACAGCTGTTCACACTTTCTTGGTTTAGATGTTCATGACAAAGGAACTTACAACGGGCCTCAAACTCTTATAAAAGAAAACATGATTCTTACTGTTGAACCTGGAATTTATATTCCAGCAAACAGCAAGTGCGATAAAAAATGGTGGAATATTGGCGTTCGTATCGAAGATGATATTTTAATGCTTAAAGATTCGTACGAAAACCTTTCTGTAGATTCTCCTAGAAAATGGCAAGATATAGAAGCTTTAGCCAAACAAAAAAGCACTTTTAATGATATGAAGTTTCCTAAGATCTAATTCGTTTCATTTTAGCCACAGATTAAAAGGATTATTAAGATTTTTAAATTAAAAACAAAAAAAATCTGTGTAAATCTTTTTAATCTGTGGCGAATAAAAAATAAACCAAAGCCTCAATTATTTTGAGGCTTTTTCTTTTGATTTTTCCCGAACTTTACATTCTTAAATTACTCAAAAATGAAAGCACTTACTTTTTCTTCTTTTGGAGAATCAAATGTTTTAGAATATATAGAAATCCCTAATCCACAATTAAAACCAGACGAAATTTTAGTCGAGATGAAAGCCATCGGACTAAATTTTGCCGATGTTTACCGCAGAAAAGGAAATTATCATTTAAAAGGAAATCCGCCTTTTATTGCAGGTTATGAGGGCGCAGGAATTGTGGTCGATGCCAACAATCATCCGGAATACAAAGTTGGTGATCGTGTGGCTTTTGCCGATGCTCCATTTGCCAATGCAGAATTGGTTGCCGTAAATGTAAATCACATTATTCCATTATCTGAGAATATTTCTTTTGAAACTGCCGCTTCTGTTTTGCTTCAAGGTTTAACCGCTCACTATCTTGCTACAGACAGTCACAAAACCCAAAAGGGAGAAACTGTTTTAATACATGCGGTTGCTGGCGGAGTTGGGCAGCTATTAACTCAAATCAGTAAACTTTTGGGTGCAACGGTTATCGGTTTAACCTCATCTGCAGAAAAAGCAAAGATCGGATTTGAACAAGGTGCAGATCATGTTTTTCTTTACAATGAAGATTGGAAATCACAAGTTTTTAAAGTTCTTCCAAACGGTGTCGATGCAGTTTATGACAGTATTGGAAGCACTTTAATGGATAGCTTTGAAATCACCAAAGAATGTGGACAAGTCGTTTTCTTCGGAATGGCGGGCGGAGATCCAGCACCTGTAGATCCTAGAATACTTATGGACGGTTCTAAAACTTTAACCGGAGGCGATTTATGGAGTTACTTAAATTCTAAAGAAGAACGAATTAAGCGAGCAACCCAGTTATTCGATTGGATTATAGAAGGAAAGATCAAACTTTCTGAACCAACTTCTTTTAAATTATCAGAAGGAAAATTGGCTCATGATTTTCTAGAAAGCAGAAAAAGCACTGGGAAAATTATTTTGATTCCTTAATTTTTTTTAGCCACGAATTGCACAAATTTTCACTAATTTTTTCTCTTTGGATTAAAATTAAATCGTGAAAATTTGTGCAATTCATGGCTAAAATATCATAACTGATCTACTTCAATTTTAGTAATTTCAGATAATTCTAAAATTCTGCTAACATCTTCTTTATTGGCTACAAAAAACAAATAATTATCTCCATTTGTATTGTAACTCATTAATTCGAAACCGCGTTTTTCTAGAGCTGATTGAATATAAGGAAACAAATCATGACTATAGGTTTCTTCCGGATATTCGAAATTAAGATCTTCGCCAATCATTTCAGAAATGAAATACTCAGCATCTTCAGGATCAAATTTCCAGTCGCTGTTCCAGGCATCAATACTCTCAAAGAAATCAAAATGACCATCAACAATATCGTGATATTCATTTGTTCCTTTTTGATAGTCTTTAAAGAGCTTTTTAGATTGTTTTTTTAGTTCTTTTTCTTCGATATTTTCTCTTGAAACTAATTTGATAAATTCTTCAAAAGTTTCTATAGTAGCTTGTTCACTTTCTACTAAATTTTCAGACGAAGGAAGTTCGACCGTTTCTGGAATTTCAATATTTAAATACTGACAGATTCCCTGTAAAACCAATTTAAAATCTCTAATTCCAATTGCTTCACTTTCATTCTTCGGATTATTTACATCCAAGATTTCGCTTTCCAACAATCCCTTTGTATAATCGAAGAAATGTCTTCCTGAATACAATATTTTAAAATCGTTTACTTCTAAACTATTGGTGCAGCAAAAAAAGATAACAAAGTTTTTTATCGAACGTTTAAAAAACTTTTTCTCCTCTGCGGTTGGTTCCGAATAAAACTGAATATGTATAAAATCATATTCTAAACCTTCTTGTATGGCTTCGTCTGAAAGAACTCCAATATTTACTTTTTTATAAAGCTCATTTAAAACTTCATACGAATTATTGAAACCTGCTTTTTTAATTTCTTCTTTTCCTTCTTCATGATCGAAAGAACTTGGAAAGAAAAATAAATTCACCATAACATCTTCTTGAATTCCTTTTACTTTAAATTCAAGGCTAGATTCTTGGTTATATAAATACGAATAAATGGGATCGACAACATCAAAAGAAATGATTGATTTTGGATCATTATTTCTGTTAAATAGATTGGAGAAAAAGCTCATAAAAATATCTTGTATAAAAACTAATCGTTTGAATATTTAAAACTCTGATTCATTTTATCAAAAGGAATCACTTCATTGACAATCGATTCTAATTCGAAATCTGTTAATAATCCTCTAGCCGATTCTACGATTTTTGGAGAAACATGTATTTCATAATCAATAATATCGCGTTCTAAAATAGCAGACAAAATTGTATTTTGCTGTTCTGTCAAATACTTTTTGTGCGATTTAAAAACCGATTCAATGTCGTTTCTAAATTCTTCATCAGTAAGTTCATTGTAAACATCTTGTTTCGACATATCGATCAATAAAACTTTGAAGATAAAGTCCTGAAGATTTTTTGCCAGATAATTCACTTCGTTCATATCATGCCAAACAAAAACGATCGGCACATCTCCATTATTTTCTTCGTTTAAAAAGAAACAATAATGATCGCCACCGCCACTTTTAGCGAACGGAATAAATTTAAATTCTGGATTTATCTTTCGATAATCTTCTGGATCTTGAAGTTCTTCTATTTCTTCTGCAACCGATTTTAAATTCAATGATTCAAAATCATACGAATGTAGAAGCAAAGGCGGATTCTCTTTTAAAGTAGGATAAACCTCTATATACCAATTTGGACCATATTCTCCGACATCAAGCATGCCGTCTGCGTATAACTGTTTGTATAAGAGCGGAAATTCAAATCCGTATTTTTTTTCGATTTCTTGTATTGTCATCTTTGGGGGAATATTCTATTAAAATCAGAATACTAAGATAACAATCTTTTCCTACATGAAAAGTGCGAAGCCAATTATTTCAGGGATTCCGCAATCATTAAAGCACATTTTTCGCCATCAATTGCAGCAGAAATAATTCCGCCCGCATAACCTGCACCTTCTCCGCAAGGATATAAACCTTTGATTTGCAAATGTTCTAAAGTCATAGGATCTCTCGGAATTCTAACCGGAGATGACGTTCTGCTTTCTGGCGCATGTAAAATGGCTTCGTTAGTTAAATAACCTCGCATCGATTTTCCAAAATCCTGAAATCCCTGACGCATAATCTGAGTTAGAAATCCTGGAAAAACCTGTCCCAATTCTACCGAAGTAGTCCCTGGCACATAAGACGTTTTCGGAATATCTGCAGAAACTTTACTTTGTGTAAAATCAATCATTCTTTGCGCTGGAACTTTTTGAGTTTGTCCAGCCAAATGCCAAGCTTTTTGTTCGATACTTTTTTGAAATTCCATTCCAGCCAAAGCGCCGAATTTGGCAAAAGGTTTGAAATCTTCTAATTTCAATTCGACTACAATTCCAGAATTTGCTGTTGACTGATCCCGTTTTGATGGTGACCAACCATTTGTAACCACTTCTCCTGGACTTGTAGCACATGGTGCAATTACTCCACCTGGACACATACAGAATGAGTACATTCCGCGACCGTTAACTTGTTTTACAATAGAATATGGTGCTGGCGGTAAATGTTCGCCACGGAAATCACAGCTGTATTGAATACTGTCGATTAATTCCTGAGCATGTTCTGCACGAACTCCCAAAGCAAAAGGTTTTGCTTCTATTAAAATTTTCTTTTTGTCTAATAATTCAAATATATCACGCGCCGAATGTCCTGTTGCCAAGATTAATTTATTGGCGTGAATTTTATCTCCGTTTTGCGTTACGATTCCTTCAACTTCATTGTTCTTTACTAAAATATCGCTTACACGAGTTTCGAATAAAACCTGACCACCAAATTCTCTAATTTTATTTCGGATATCTTCAATAATTTTAGGTAATTTATTAGTTCCAATGTGCGGATGCGCTTCTACCAAGATGTCTTCAGAAGCTCCAAAAGCTACTAAAAGTTCTAAGATTCTAGTTACATCACCTCGTTTTTTAGAACGCGTATATAATTTTCCATCAGAATACGTTCCTGCTCCGCCTTCGCCAAAACAATAATTAGAATCTTCGTTAACGATGTGTTCGCGATTTATCGCTTTTAAGTCGCGACGACGGCCTCGAACGTCTTTTCCGCGTTCTAAAACAATTGGCTTTAAACCTAATTCAATTAATTGCAGTGCCGCAAAAAGTCCAGCCGGACCAGCGCCAACCACAATAACTTCTTGTGCATTCGAAACGTCCTTATATATAGGAAGCTGAATTTTGGTTTCCTGAAAAGGTTCGCCTTTTAAATAAATAAGAACTTTCAAATTAATTTTAATCGCTTTCTGACGAGCATCAATAGAGCGTTTTAAAATTGAAACATGCTGAATTTCTTGAGCAGAAACTTTAATCTGCTTAGACAAATAGTCTTTTAGCAATGATTCGTTTGCAGCAATTTCTGGTGTTACTTGAAGTAAAAGTTCTTTAGGCATTTTGTCTTTTTTATTCTATTAGCTTTTCTTTCTATGAAAAGAAGATGCAAAAGTACTATTTTGAAATGAGAATATTTGTACGTTTGAAAAAACTAAAAAATGGAAATAAAAAATATCGAACACCTTTTACATAACGTTTCAATTATTGAAAAGAAATATGATTCACTTGCAGAAATTACTGGAGAACACTATAACGTATTTGATATATTAGGAAAAAGAAGTGATGAATTAGCTCATTCATCGATAATCTCAAATTTACTGAATGCAAAAGGCAAACATGGTCAAAAAGATTTATTTTTAAAATTGTTCATAGAAACTATACAAACTAAGTTCTTTCCAAATATTGCTAAACAATCATTTTTTCAAGATTTCAATACATTCGCAAGTAAAGCAATAACTGAAAAATTTGCAGGAGAAGTCAATGATGATGAAGGAGGCAGAATTGACATCATCATAAATCAAGGAAGTAACAATATTATTATTGAAAACAAAATTTATGCTAAAGATCAAAAATCACAGTTGTTAAGATATTACAATTATGATAAAAATGCGCCAATAATTTATTTAACATTGGACGGAAAAGATGCAAGCGAAAATTCAAAAAGAAATATAGAAAATGGACAAGAATACATTTGCATCTCATATGAACATGAAATAATCATTTGGATTGAAAAATGCATTGAAAAAATGGCTAACAAATCTATAATTAGAGAAACTTTAAATCAATATCTAAACCTAATAAAAACCATTACAAACCAATCAACAAATAATAATATGAGTGAAGAAATAAAAGATTTAATTAACCGAGACTTTAAATCCGCAAGTGAAATCGCAAAAAACTACGAAATGGCTAAAAATGACATTTGTAACAATGTAAGAGATACAGTTAAGTTAATTCTTGAATCAGAAATTGGTTATAAATATTTCATCACATATGCTAATAGCCAAATCTCACATAAAAACTCAAAAATATTTCTAGAATTAAAAGAATTCACTAATATCGGATTTTTTTTTGGCATCGAGCCTTTCAGCGGAATAGGCAATAAGGGGAGTGAATTATTTACAGGAATTCTTGACATTAACCAAAAGAACAAACAGTTTTTTGAAAAGTACAGCTCAAAAGGCAGCTGGTGGTTTGAAAAAATAACTTTTACACCTTTTGACGATTATAAAGTTGATTTTAGTGATGTTGATTTTTTAAGTCTTCTTGCAAACAATAAAAATAAGCAGATAGAATTAGCAGAAAATCTAGCAACTCAAACTATTGCCTATATCAATTCTCAAGAACAGTATCTTTTGAGAATTTGCAAAGAAATCACACAAAAAGTATAATTATATTAAAAAAATTATTTTAAAATTAACCTTTGCACCTTTGCAACTCTCAACCTTTGCACCTTAAAAAAATGTCTAGAAAAATAAAACTAATATGGGATTTCCGCGGACCAGCTTCTGCAAAAACTGCAGAACATCACGAGATCCATTTGAAAGAATATATAGTAATTGAAAAGCTACCTTTAAATATTACAGGATTTAAAATCATAGACGATATGTACGCCATAGCTTTTATGGTTGTAACCGACGAAAATATGATTCAAGTAAGAGATGCCTTGAAACCACATCGTGGGGAAGTTTATAGTGAATAAAATTCCAAAAAAGAAAATTCCAAATCCCAATTACTTAGAAAAATCTAAAATAAAAAATTCCAAATCCCAATGCTTTAGATTGCTTGGAATTTGGAATTTGTATTTTTTTAATGTTTTATTATTTTGGAATTTGGAATTTCTAAAATTGGAATTTAATTAGCCACCTCGCTAATAAACTTAATACGCATTAAACGTAATTCGTCAATATCGTAATCGCCATCAAATTCTTTTAAGGCATCTTCGATTTTATCAGATTCTGATTCCATGAAATAATCGTGGATTTCTTCCTGCTGATCATCATCAAGCATATCATCAATCCAATATTTAATATTTAATTTGGTTCCTGAATAAACGATTTGCTCCATTTCTTTAATCAGCGCATCCATTGAAAGTCCTTTCGCGGAAGCGATATCACTTAATGGAAGTTTTCTATCAATATTCTGAATGATATATAATTTATTAGCAGAATTTACTCCTGTAGATTTTACTACCAAATCGTCTGGGCGAATAATATCGTTATCGTCAACATAACGGCTGATTAAAGCAACAAATTCGCTTCCATATTTTTTAGCTTTTCCTTCACCAACACCATGAATATTGTATAATTCTTGAATTGTTATCGGATATTTTAAAGCCATATCTTCAATCGAAGGATCTTGGAAAACTACAAATGGAGGCACTCCAAGTTTTTTGGCTACTTTTTTACGAAGTTCACGAAGCATTCCAGTTAAAACCTCATCGGCAGTTCCAGAAGATTTTGATGATGTTACTATTGCTTCATCATCTGCTTCGCTGTATTCATGATCTTCAGACATCATAAATGAAACTGGCTTTTTGATAAAGTCAAGACCTTCTTGCGTAATTTTTATTACGCCATAAGTTTCAATATCTTTTGACAAAAGTCCTGTTACCAAAACTTGTCTCAATAAAGCCATCCAATATTTTTCGTCGTGGCCTGAACCTGAACCAAAATAAGGTTGTGTATCTGTTTTGTGCGCTTTAATAACAGCATTAATACGCCCTATTAAAGTAAAGACAATTTCTTTTGACTTGTAAATATGTTTTGTATCGCGAACAACTTCCAACAGCTTAACCACTTCTTCTTTGGCTTCTACTTTATGTTTTGGGTTACGAACGTTGTCGTCCAAATCGGCTCCTTCGCCTGTTTCGCTGTCAAATTCTTCACCGAAATAATGAAGAAGGAATTTTCTACGCGACATTGAAGTTTCGGCGTAAGCTACAACTTCCTGTAAAAGTGCAAAACCAATCTCTTGTTCAGCAACTGGTTTTCCAGACATAAATTTTTCCAGCTTTTCTACATCTTTATACGAGTAATAAGCCAAACAATGTCCTTCTCCGCCATCACGTCCTGCACGACCCGTTTCCTGATAGTAACTTTCTAATGATTTTGGAATGTCGTGGTGAATTACAAAACGAACATCTGGTTTATCAATTCCCATTCCGAATGCGATTGTTGCTACAACGACATCGACATCTTCCATCAAGAACATATCCTGATGTTTAGCCCGCGTTTTTGCATCTAAACCTGCATGATAAGGAACAGCGCTGATTCCGTTTACTTGTAACACTTCGGCAATCGATTCTACTTTTTTACGGCTTAAGCAGTAAATAATTCCAGATTTCCCTTTATGCTGTTTGATAAATCGAATAATATCCGATTCGATATTTTTTGTTTTTGTGCGAACTTCATAATATAAGTTCGGTCTGTTGAAAGACGCTTTAAAAGTATTGGCGTCTGACATATCCAAATTTTTCAGAATATCTTCCTGAACCTTTGGTGTTGCAGTTGCAGTAAGTCCAATAATAGGCACTTTCCCCAGCTGCTTAATTATATTTCTCAGATTTCTGTACTCTGGCCTAAAGTCATGTCCCCATTCTGAGATACAGTGTGCTTCATCGATAGCAACAAAAGAAATAGGTACACTTTGTAAAAAGGCTACATATTCTTCTTTTGTTAATGATTCGGGGGCGACATACAAAAGTTTAGTCAATCCAGACGTAATATCTTTTTTGACTTGCGCAATTTCTGTTTTAGTTAGGGAAGAATTTAATACATGTGCAATTCCATTCTCAGACGAAAGACTTCGAATTGCGTCAACCTGATTTTTCATCAAAGCAATTAAAGGAGAAACAACAATTGCTGTTCCTTCTTGAATTAAAGCTGGCAGTTGATAGCAAAGAGACTTTCCACCACCAGTCGGCATTATTACGAACGTATTCTTTCTGTCTAGGATACTCGTAATGACTTGCTCTTGCAAGCCTTTAAATTGGCTAAAGCCGAAATACTTCTTTAATTCTTTATGTATTTCAATTTCATTTGAATTCATTCTCTATATTAATGGTATTTTGTATAAATTTGCAACACATAAAGATACAACTTTCTTTTATACATACAAATTTTAAATATTCTGTTTTGATCACAAAAGAAAATATATTGGCGATTGCCAAGAAAACAATACTCTCTGAAAGTGAAGCAATTACAAAACTAATTGATTTTTTGGACGAAAATTTTTACGAAGCTGTCCAACGCATATACGAAACCAAAGGCCGTTTGATCGTAACGGGGATTGGAAAAAGCGCGATCATTGCACAAAAAATGGTGGCTACTTTTAATTCAACCGGAACTGCTTCTATGTTTTTACATGCCGCAGAAGCAATTCACGGCGACTTAGGAATGATTCAAAATGACGACATCATTATTTGCATTTCTAAAAGCGGAAATAGTCCAGAAATCAAAGTCCTTGTTCCTTTATTAAAAAGATTTGGAAACACCTTAATTGCTATTACAGGAAACACAACTTCATTTTTAGCAAAAGGTTCAGATTTGGTTTTAAACACAACTGTTGACACAGAGGCCTGCCCTATCAATTTAGCTCCGACAAATAGCACAACAGCACAGCTTGTAATGGGTGATGCTTTAGCCGTTTGTTTAATGGAGATGCGTGATTTTAAACCAGAAGATTTTGCAGTTTATCATCCAGGAGGTGCTTTAGGAAAAAAACTATTGCTTCGCGTAAAAGATATGATAGAAAACTCACTAAAACCAGCTGTATCTCCTGATACATCTGTCAAAAAAGTGATTTTTGAAATCTCTGAAAAAAGATTAGGAGTTACTGCAGTAATTGAAGACAATAAAATTGTTGGAATTATTACCGATGGAGACATCCGAAGAATGCTAAACGACGTAGATACTATTGCGGACTTAACTGCAAGGGATATTATGTCTAAAAATCCAAAAGTAGTTTCGTCTGAAACTATGGCTGTCGATGCTTTAAATATTTTAGAAGACTACTCTATTACACAGCTAATTGTTTCTGACGAAGGAACGTACAAAGGCGTTTTACATTTACATGACATTTTAAAAGAAGGAATCGTATAATGGCAAAAAAAAATCTTGGCGAAATGTCATTTTTGGATCATCTTGAAGAACTAAGATGGTTATTGGTTAGAAGTACACTTGCAACATGCATCATGGCATTTGTTACTTATTTTATTAGTGATTATTTATTTGATCAAATTATTTTAGGTCCGATAAGACCAACATTCTTTACCTATGTTTGGTTTTGCGACTTATCGCATCAGCTAGGTTTTGCTGATAGCATTTGCATCACCGAACTGAATTTTATCATTCAGAATACTGAAATGGAAGGTCAGGTTAACATCTTTGTATGGATGTGTCTTCTGGCTGGTTTCATCTTGAGTTTCCCTTATATTTTATGGGAAATCTGGAAATTTATCAGTCCGGCTCTTTATGAGAAAGAAAGAAAAAATGCGAAATTATTCATTTTTGTCTCTTCACTACTTTTCTTTTTAGGAGTATTATTTGGGTATTTTGTTGTAATTCCGATGTCGGTAAACTTCGTTGCTACTTTCTCCATAAGTGATGTGGTAAAAAACCAATTTACTCTAGAATCTTATATGGGAATGGTTAAAACGAGTATTCTTGGAAGCGCAATCTTTTTTGAACTTCCAATTGCTATTTATTTCTTAACAAAATTAGGATTAGTAACTCCTGAATTCTTAAGAAAGTATTGGAAATATGCTGTAGTCCTTATTTTGGTTATCGCAGCTATTGTTACACCTCCAGATGTAGTAAGTCAAACCATTGTAGCAATTCCGATGTTGATTATTTACGAAGTAAGTATTTTGATTTCGAAAGTTGTTTACAGAAATAAATTAAAAGAAAATGTCTGATATCATTCAAGAATTTAACGACTATCGTTCTAAAATGAACGAAAAACTGCTTGCCGACAATAATAAAATTGTAAAGAGAATTTTTAATCTTGACACTAACGCTTATGCTGAAGGCGCTCTTGATGTAAAAACAAAAGAACTTTTGGGTCTAGTAGCATCAACCGTTTTAAGATGTGACGACTGCGTAAAATACCATTTAGAAACCAGCTACAAAGAAGGCGTTTCTAAAGAAGAAATGATGGAAGCAATGGGAATCGCAACTCTAGTTGGAGGAACAATCGTAATTCCTCATTTAAGAAGAGCTTACGAATTCTGGGAAGCTCTTGAAGAAGCGGGAAAATAATTAGAGAATGAGATAATTAGTCCATTAGATAATTTTCATATGATATGTTAATTCGTTTAATTGATTAATTTATTTTATTTTATTTTGCCAACAGAGATAATAATTATCTCATTATCAAATTGACACATTATCTAATTAAGATATTATCTAATTAAAAAAAATGAAGCTAAGAGCCGATAATTTAATCAAAACTTATAAAGGACGTAGTGTTGTAAAAGGGATTTCTGTTGAAGTAAATCAAGGAGAAATCGTAGGGCTTTTGGGTCCGAATGGAGCTGGAAAAACAACGTCTTTTTACATGATTGTGGGATTGGTAAAACCAAATCAAGGAAACATCTATCTTGACGATTTGAACATTACTGATTACCCAATGTACAAACGTGCACAGCAAGGAATTGGTTATTTGGCACAAGAAGCTTCCGTATTTAGAAAATTAAGCATTGAAGATAATATCTTGAGCGTTTTACAATTGACTAAACTTTCTAAAGAAGAACAGATTGCTAAAATGGAAAGTTTAATCGAAGAATTCAGTTTAGAACACATTCGCACCAACCGTGGCGATTTACTTTCTGGAGGTGAGCGTCGTCGTACAGAGATTGCCCGTGCATTGGCAACCGATCCTAAATTTATTTTATTGGATGAACCTTTTGCAGGAGTTGACCCAGTTGCAGTTGAAGATATTCAGCGAATTGTAGCGCAATTGAAAAACAAAAACATCGGAATCTTAATTACCGATCACAACGTTCAGGAAACATTAGCGATTACCGACAAAACATACTTAATGTTTGAAGGAGGAATTCTTAAAGCAGGAGTTCCAGAAGAATTGGTAGAAGACGAAATGGTTCGTAGAGTTTATCTTGGACAAAACTTCGAGCTTCGTAAAAAGAAACTGGAATTTTAAGAAAGTTATATCTGAATGGTAAAAAGTAAAATGCAAATTTCTTTTTACCATTTTTTTTTTAATCTATGATTCTTAAAAAAATTACGAATGAAATCAGAAAAACCAACTCAGGAAGATTACGATAATTGGCATAAAGATCCAAAGAATTGGTATTTCTTCAACACCTGTTATTATAATCCGAAAGACAAAAGATTGCTTCCTCCCAAAAAGATTCAATGGATGGGTTATACTATAAATTTTGCCAATCCATATTCTGTAATGCTTCTATTACCTTTTATAATAATTGTTATTTTAGTTTTATTGAAATAAATTTAAAAAAGTATTCAGTAGTCAGTTTTGGACTGAGACTAAAAAACTTTTTTTTTGATAAAATACTGAAAACTAAAAATCTAAAAACTGATGATTATTACTCAACCGTAATAAAATGCAATTGTTCTAAATCGCCATTGTAGATATTAACATCAACTCGGTGTTTGATTCCTGGCAGAGAAGCTTTTTCTGTAAACTGCCAAAACAGCCAATCATCTTCGATTTTTTCTCTGTAGAAATTATAATTGGCAATCCAGAAAAGATATTCGCTAAACTCTTCTTTTAAAAAATCAGAATAATATCGTTCACCAGAATAAATTATAGGACGGACCTGATAGTGTTTTTCGACTTTATTCAACCAACGTTTCAGCCCTTTTTTCAAACTATCTAAAGGCTGATTTTTAGGTAATTTTTCGATATCTAAAACAGGTGGAAGATCTCCCTTTTGTAATTTTACTGTTTTGATAAAAAGATCTGCTTGCTCTATAGAATTTTCGTTAGGGCGATAATAATGATAAGCCCCACGCATGATTTTATTTTCTTTTGCTCCTTCCCAATTTCTTTTGAATTGTCTATCTACACGATCATTCCCTGCAGTTGCACGAATAAAAACAAATTGAACCGGGTATTTTTCATCTAAAATTTCGACTTCTTCCCAATCGACTTTTCCCTGAAATTCGGACACGTCGATTCCAATTACTTTTCCTTTATGATTTTCAAGAACACGAATATTTCTAACATCAGAAAGGTGCTTGTCAACCGCATCTTCATCTAAAACCTTTTCTGTTTTAAAACCTAAATAATAAGCAAGTCCTTTGCGATAATGATAAATTATCCCAATGAATAAAAGTCCGAAAAAAATCAATAAAAGTCCTCGAAAAAGTCTGCTCAGAAAAGATCTTCCAGCTGGTTTTCTTGAATATGTTTTACGATAAGTCGTTTTTCTTGCCATTAAACAGAATTACTTTTTCAGAAATAGATTATTGATAATAGACAATAAAACGTAGAAAACAATAATCAGCGGAATTGCGATGTAATGGAGCAATACCCCTAACAATACTGAAACAATCAAAAACACGATTTGAAGTGCATTGTCTTTTAAGCCGAATTTTTTAATTTTTAAAGAAAATAATGGAATTTCAGCATTCATAATGTAAGCGCTTCCCAAAGTAACAAGTAATAAAACCCACTGATTTGTCAATAATTCAAGAATTACAAGAGACGAATCTGCATACATATCCAGAACTATTTGCAAACTAATAATGAAAATGGCATTTGCAGGAGTTGGCAAACCAATAAACGAATCTGTCTGACGAGTATCGATATTAAAGTTGGCTAATCTGTAGCAGGCGCCTAAAGTTATAATAAATCCTAAAAAGGGAACAATTGCTTGATTTCCTAGTTGATCACCGCCTCTAGCAAACATACTGTACATGACGTAACCTGGTACAACGCCACTTGTCACCATATCTGCTAAAGAATCCAACTGTAACCCAAGCGGACTTGAAACTTTAAATAATCTGGCAAAAAAACCATCGAAGAAATCAAAAAAGATTCCCAAGCAAACCATGTAAAAAGCCATTAAAAAATCTCCTTTAGAGACAAAAACAATTGCGACACAGCCACAGAAAAGATTGATTAATGTAATTAGATTTGGCACATGCTTTTTAATATTCATAGTTTAAAGTTTTGATAATGGAAGAGAACAAATTTAGTATAATAACTCGATGCAAAACGAGTTTTTTCGAGAGTTTTTTATTTCAAAGTATGACTTTCGCAATATTTAACTAAAGGAACTTATTAGATGAGTAAAATATTATATTTTTGATAAAAATTTAAAAACAGGCCTCGATCTGCAAAAACATATACGTTGAAGAAATATTTAGTGTTTTTATTACTTTGGAGTTGTACTTTTCAGTATGCACAAACCGTTCGAAAATATTCGAATGAATTTATGAATATTGGTGTCGATGCCGCGGCTCTTGGAATGGCAAGTGCTGTAACTGCTTCTAGCAATGATGTAAATGCTGTTTACTGGAATCCTGCAGGTTTAACGCATCTTGAAGATCATCAAATTGCTTTAATGCACGCCAGCTATTTTGCTAATATTGCGCAATACGATTACATAGGCTACGCAAGCCCCATTGACGACAGAAGTGCTTGGGGAATTTCGATGATCCGTTTTGGAGTCGACGATATCATGGATACCACACAATTAATCGATAATCAAGGAAATATAGATTATAATAGAATTAGTCTTTTCTCTACTGCAGATTATGGTTTTACTTTTTCTTATGCTCGAAAACTGCCTGTTGACGGATTTCAATATGGTGTAAACGCAAAAGTAATTCGAAGAGTAATTGGAAAATTTGCTAATTCGTGGGGATTTGGATTTGATATTGGACTTCAGTTTGAAAGAAACGATTGGAAATTTGGTTTAATGCTTCGAGACATTACCACAACTTACAACATTTGGAATATTGATGAAGAAGAATATGCCAAAATCGCTAATGCAATTCCGGGAGAAAATAACGAATTGCCAGAAAGCACCGAAATAACACTGCCAAAAGCACAATTGGGAGTTTCAAAAAGATTTGATTTTCATAACGAATGCAGTTTGGTGACTTCTGCGAATTTAAATATGCGATTTGAACAGACAAACGATATCATTTCTTCAAAACCTATAAGTATAGACCCAGCTCTAGGGTTTGAGTTTGGTTATACCGATTTGGTTTTCGTTCGAGCTGGTGCAGGAAATTTTCAGAATGTAACACAATTGGACAATACTGAAAAAGTAAACTTCCAGCCTAATATCGGTTTAGGATTTCGATATAAAGGCATACAAATTGATTATGCCTTAACTGATTTAGGAAATCAAAGTACTGCCTTGTATTCTAATATTTTTTCGCTGAAAGTAGATTTAGGTATCTTTAGATAATAATTAGAAACCAAAAAACATTAAAATTTTAAATCATGAAAACTGTCATGTCCAAAAAAGCACTTTTTATTTTATTATTCTTATCCAGTTTTATTGGTTTCAGCCAAAGTTTAGCTTTATCTAAAGACGCTAAAATTAGCATTCTGACTTGCGGACTTGGAAACGAAACGTATTCTTATTTCGGACACACAGGAATTAGGGTTTTAGATCCTGGAAACAATTTTGACGTTGTTTACAATTATGGAACTTTTGATTTTAGAACTCCAAATTTTGTTCTAAAGTTCGCAAAAGGAGATCTTCAATATTTTGCAACAGTACATTCCTACGCAGATTTTTTTAATGAATATACTTATGAAAAAAGAAGTATTTATGAGCAGGAATTACTAATTTCTCAAGATTTAAAACAAAAACTTTTCGATCAATTAAATGCCGTTTTAGCTTCTGACGAGCGTTATTATACGTACAAATTTATCGATAAAAATTGCACTTCGATGGTCGTTGATGTAGTGAATAAAACTTTAGGCGGAAATGTAATTGCCAAAACAGAAGACACAGACAAAACCTATCGCTCTATTCTATTTCCTTACTTTGATGGTCATTTCTACGATCAGTTGGGAACAAGCATTATTTTTGGAACAAAAGTAGATCAAATGGGAACAAGAATTTTTCTTCCATTTGAGTTGAAAAACAGTTTAGACCAAACTACTTTCCAAAATAAGCCTCTTGCTGCCAAAAGCAAAACGTTATTAGAATTTACAAAAGAGACTCCAAAATCTTTGTGGAATAATATTTATACCTATCTTTTTATCTTACTTTTTGTAATCTTCGCCAGAAACAAAACAGTCGATAAAATCTACTTTTTGATTTTATCTCTTATTGGAATATTCTTTGTAATTATGGGATTTTATTCTTTTCACCAAGAACTAGCAATGAATTATAATGTATTATTATTCAGTCCGCTTTTATTGCTTTTAGTATTCTTTTCAATTTTCAAAAACAAATTATGGACGTATCGATTTTCGTTAATCAACTTTGTGCTTTTAATGATCTACTTTTTGTTTTTGATTAACAAAGCACATTTCTTTATCACTTTACCACTAATCATTACAAGCGGAGTGGTTTTAGTGCGAACAGCTATTCGCAACAAAAAACCAATTCCGATTATAATCTAAAAAATATTATTGACCTCTGTAGAACAAAACCGTAGTAATGGTTTTGAAAGTGATACTCAAATCAAGAAAAACACTTCTGTGCTTGATGTAGTATAGATCATATTGAAGTTTAATCAAACTCTCATCTATAGATTCTCCATAAGAATAATTAACCTGCGCCCATCCTGTAAGCCCAGGCTTAATTACATGACGCGTTTCATAAAAAGGCATTACAGCTGCGATTTCTTCAACAAAGAAAGGGCGCTCAGGTCTAGGGCCAATTACCCCCATATCTCCTTTTAAAACATTAATAAATTGAGGCAGTTCATCAATTCTTGACTTTCGCATAAATTTACCAAACGGAGTAACCCTTTTATCATTATGAACAGCAAATACAGCTCCATTGGTTTCTGAATTCTCTGTCATAGTTCTAAACTTATAAATCTTAAAAACATCTCCATTTTTCCCTACTCTTTCTTGAGTATAAAAAAGGCTTCCTTTATTTGCAAAGATATTGCACAGAAAAATTATTGGTATAAAAACTAGAGATATTAATAACCCCAAAATAGAGAACATGATTTCTATAAGCCGAACAAAAGACAAATAAAGTTTATTACTATTACTTCTGCTGAAAGGAAAAAATCTATAAAAATCTTTTTCTATATGATGAACGGGGATGCGTTGTGTTTTACTTTCGTAAACCTGAGTATATTCTCGTATAATAGCTCCTTTTTCTAATAAATGAAGCAATTGCTGATATAAATCTGGAGTTATACCATCTGTATTTTGAGAAGCAATAATGATTTCCGAAACATGATGTGTCAATACAAAATGTTCTAGGACATCCTTCTTTATTTCTTTAACGTAATGAAAATCTAGATTTTCATCTGCAACAGAATCGGAGTTTACAAAACCAATAATTTTATAATGCGGATCGACATTTTCTAATCCTAAAACTAATTCTTCAACTTCGCTTTGGTCACAAATCAAAACTACACTTTGAGAGAAACGATGAGAGGCTAGAAAATAACAGTAAAATAAACGCCATAGCAACAGGGTAATTAATATTGTAAAGTAAAATATTAGTATAACGAGCCTCTGTTTAGGCAATACAGGAGAAAGAATTGGCGTAAACAAATAAGCCAGAACGGTAGCACTTACAGTAAAAACGACATTCTGCAGAATCTGAAGCTGATTGCTTGCCACTTGTAAATTATAAATTTCAAAAATTACTCCGAAAATATAAATATAGGCAATTAGCAAAAGAATGCTCAGCACACTGTGAATATCAAATTCAAAATAATGATAGTCAAATACTGAACTTAATAAATATAACGCGGATAAAATAAAAATAGCATCGAAAGAAAGGAGCAATATCTTCCTCTCCGAAATTTCGAAATGCATTTTCTTTTTTGAGAACATCATTTGTAGGTTTTAATTGGGTTAGGGCAAAGCAAATGTATCGCAAAAAAATATAACTAATCTATTAATTTTCTGTTTCTTTAGGAATTTTCACTTGCACAAAAAGAAGCGATAATGCATATACAAAAGCAGGAGCAGCTGTTCGCATTGCCGCATGATTTATTGTTAGGAGCCAAAAAATCAAAAATGAAAGCGCAAATATGTTTTGCCTATTGTTTATAAAAAAAATTATAGGCGTAAATAATAGTATTAAAAAAGCTGCTACTCCGAAAGAACCATGTTCGGCTAACAATCTAGTAATTTCATTATGTGTTACCAAATCAATTCCAGTTTTTTCTTTTCTAAGCTCTTTATTTTTACCAACCCCGACTCCAAATATTGGATTATTTAAAAACATCTCCAACTCTGTTTCCATTAAAACTTCTCTTCCGCTTAATTGACTTTCTTTTTTCCTTCCTATAGCATCTTCATTTGCATATCTTTTATTAATAAAACCGTGAGTTTGTATCGAACTATAAGTCCAAACTCCTATTCCTGCAAGAAAAGACATTAAAACAATTATCCCAATTTTCTGTTTGATATTAGAATTGGCTTGAAAATACATCACTATTAGAAGAAAAAAAATCATAACAACTGCAGTTATCATTCCCCCTCTTGAAAAAGTAACAATTCCTCTAAATGCAAAAATCAGAACCAATCCAATATTTACTATTTGCATTAACAAGCTTTTAGAATTAAACAACATCTGTACAAAAAAGACAAAAACCCCTAGTCCTAATAATGTTGACACTTGATTGGGCCCAAAACCTCCAGATGTTTCAAAGTTAGATTGTGTTCCTGTTATTACATCTCTTACACTTGGAGTGTAAAGAAAAAGATATATGGCCATACTAATCAATGGAAAAGAAAATGAAGTAATAACATCTTTTAGTCTATCAAATGATATTTTTCTTTGACAACAATAGATAGAAGAAATTCCCAAACAAACAGGTCCAGAAATATTAAAAGCCAGTGCTTTCCTTATATCTGTACCTAGGTTTAATGAAATTGATGATAAAATAATGCCCGGAACCAGGAGCAATAAAAAAATCCCATATATGAAACCTTTATTCGAAAAGCCAGTATAAATCATTCCAAGCAGCAGAAAAACTAATATTGAATATTTACCAAACTCGTTTAGAAGCATGCCATTAGTCATTCTTAAAAGGACTTCCATACTTACAATATAAGCGCACATAATGAGTACCTCATTATTACTGTTTTTGGTCTTGATAATAAAATAAAGACCAAATATGAATGTTGCCAAAGTGTATAACTTTGAAATAAATGGCAATACAAAAATCAATACACCTAAAATGGTGTGGATAATAATTAATAAAGTATATGCTGATATTTTTTTTTTCATTTTAACTTATATGTATCCAATTTAAGTATTTTTTTATAACTGCTTTTTCAGAAAAATTTTCCGAAATAGTATTTGCCAAGTGGTCACCTAAAGAGAATCGCAAATTTATATTTTCAATACATTCAACTATGGCTTCGCAAAAAGTTTCAGCATTAGAATTTGTAACTAGTAAACCATTATAGTAATGTTTAATTATAAATGGAACTTCTCCGACATTTGTTACCACAACGGGTTTTTTACTTTGTCCATACTCTAAAAGAGCAACTGGAAAACCTTCTGAATTAGAAGTTAGAACAGCAATATCTACTTGATTTAGTATGTTAAATATGTCTCGTCTTGAATTGTAGATAAAAACACTATTCTCTAATTCTTTTTTTCTAATACTTTCCTTTATTAGATTTGAATATTCATCTTCGAAATCTTTCCCCACTAAGTGAAAAGTCCATTCTGGATATGAAACTTTTAGTTTCTCAGCAACTTCCAATAATAAAAAATGGTTTTTCTGAGGTCTTAAATTAGCTAAACAAACAATTCTTTTCCCCTTAAATCCTTTAAGCGCTGTACTTTTTTCCACGTTTACCTCCGTACCTGCAAAGTTTGGCAAATAAATTACATTTTTTGCTTTTAATACTTTCTCTGACCATTCTTTAAGGTTTTGGTTTACTGTAATAGCTCCATCAAATAAAAAGGCTGTTAATTTCAAAACAGAGTAAGGTCTGTCTTCTAAAAATTCATTATTGCCATAGTGATCATGTCTAATAATTTTTAGAGAAGGCAAAGTTAGTTTTAGAAGAAATGCAAGAAAAAAAGAGGTACTGTGTGCATGAATATGTGTTACTTTATTTTTTAAGACATAAGATCTCAATCTAAAAACGGCACTAATATCCAATTTAGTTTTTTTTCTTAAAAACAAATATGAAACAGATGGATAAATTTGATCTAATAGCAAACCTTCCTTGCGCGTTGCAACGAGTCCTGAAAACTCAACTACATTGACCAATCCATTGGCATAATTTACCGCCATCCGCTCGGCACCACCAGCGTCAAGAGAATCAATAATCTGAAGAATTCTCATTAATTTAAAATCCAATTTTTAATATCAATATAAGTCCATTTTAAAGGACCATATAAATTAATTTTTTTTGAGTCACTATTCAATCTATTTCCATCATATACATAATAGTAACGATTGTTTCCTATTTTTTGAATATCAAATTGATGCATTCCTGCATTAAACTCTTTAATTTCTTTATTCTCTTTTAAAAAAAATGGAATACTTCTTTTTACACTATAAGTATCACCTTTAAAAGAAAAACGATACAAAGACAAACCATAACCATAACCATGCGTACAATTTTGCACAGGAAGTATTAATCCTTTTTTATCTGCAAAAAAACGACCACCAGCTCTAGCTTCGGTTCCCATTAAAGCAATTGGTTTTTTATGCAATTTCCACTTCCCAAAAAGAGAATCTGCCTGATAAACGTACATATTCAATTTATCATCCGATGCCACCATAATGTTCAGAGAATCGGACAAGTAAATTGATGGATCTTTTAATTTAACATTTTTCAACAAAGTGTCACAAATTTTCCAATCAAAAGGAAACCGCTTCGCTTTATATAATAAAACCGCATTTGCTTGTTTTGATTCAGGAATCATATAGAAATCTGACCTGTATTTAAACACTTGAGGATAAGACAAATGAAACTTCTCATTCAGCACTGTTCCTCTATACTGATAATTTTTTCCATCAATAGAGGTCATTAAACCTACATCAGCATTTGAATCATTTTTTTGATGCTCAAAAAAAATATAAAAAGTATCTTTCTCTTTTATAAAAAATGGATCTGCAAGAAAAAAGGTACTGTCATTGTTTTTTTTTAGTTTCTCAATAGAATAAATTTGGTTTTTCTTTACATCAATATTTTCCGGATATACTTTAGATTCCCCATACCCAATCGACCAGCCGCCACTATCTTGTTGAAAAAAAGGGGTTCTGTAATGTATTACGAATAGGACTAAAACTCCAAAAAACAGTATTAAACTTATTATATATTTCTTCATTTCTTTAGTATTTTTTTTATTTCAGATTCGAAAAAATCCAAAGTATATTTTCTTGACCATTCTGATGATTCTTTCCTGAAATAATCAAATCGTTCTTCATGATTTAATATTTCTTCTAATTGTTGAATATCTTTTGTTAATTTTCTTTGCAAAAGGATACCTCTCTTTCCATAATTAAGCATATATGGCACACAAGAAATATCTGTTGCAATAGGAACACAGCCCCAAAACATTCCTTCTGCAAGTGCTTTCGGCCATCCTTCACTTTTAGAAGGCAAAATTACAAAATGACCATTTTTGTAAGCATTCGCTATAATTTCTTGATTTTGATTTCCTTTTAATATTATATAGTTTTCTAATTTATTGTATAAAATATACTCTTCTAAAGTATTTCTTTCTGCTCCATCTCCATACAATTGCAAAGATACTTTATAGCCTTTTTTAAATAGATTTTCAACTAACTTTACAGCATACAAGGGATTTTTACCAGATGATAAAGTTCCAACAAAAATAAAATTTATTATTCCACTTAAATCCATTTTTTTTAATGGCAATTTATCTTTTTCATAATAAGAAGCAGTAAAGAAAGATTTTATATTTTTTGAGTAATTATTCCATTCTCCATATACAAGAACTCGTATATTTTTACTCAAAAAAGTGTTATTTAAAATCCATTTTTGCAATTGATAAGTCCAGGGTTGTTTGCTTTTTGGATCCCAATTACCTGCATATTTTGCCGTTTTTATTTTGTTTGGAAAAAGAATTTGGACAAGACAACCTATTAATCCCATGTTTCCCGGACAACGCAGATGAATATGATCTGCGGCTTTCATTACCCAAAATATCTTCCAAAAAATTATAGGCAACTTAACTACTGATAATAGTACATTCCTGAAATTAACCAAATTAAAATCGGCAGTTTTCTTAAAAGTAATTTTATTATGTTTATAAGCTAGATCAATTACTGTTGGCCCATTGTTTCTTAAGGGGGCAACTATAATTATTTCATCAACATATTTTAACCAAATGTTCATTTCCCAGACATAAGGTCCATAACCAAAGAATTCGTCTAATTGTTTAGAATGATTAACGTGAGTAATTATGGCAAATTTCATTGTTTTACTTTAGGTTTTTTGATATATAAACTTAAAAAACCAATGGTTCTTCCTAGAGCTTCTGAGAAAGCGACTTTTTTATTTTTTTTCGTAAAAACATTTGTAAATCGCACCACGATTAATAGAATTGTAATAAAATTCCATTTTAATCGATCTTTAAATCTTGGGTTTTCATTTTTTAACCTCCAAATATACCAACCATTCCTTACCACCATTTTTCCGTAATAAAATTGATTTGGTCTGCCATTCTCTGCGTGAAAATGCGCAAGTTTAGCTCGAGTATTTAAATATAGTTTCCCTATTCTTGAAACTCTTAGTGTAAAATCTGCATCTTCATATAGACCATAGCCTTCAAAATAAGTCGAAAATGAAAGCTTCTTAAAAACTGATTTTCTAAATGAAGAAACTCCTCCCATTAATTGTTCTACATGATAAATTTTATCACTTGGAGGCAAAAAACTCAAACTTCTTCCATGAGAAAAAGCTGGTAAAAATCCAGGCAAACAATCACTGTCTAAATTTAATTTTTTCCGCATCATAAAACGGCTTCCATCTTTGCGTACCCAACCGTCAAAATAGAATTCTTTTATCGACGGTTTATAATTATCCTCAGCTTTTTGCCAATTAACTTCATTTGCTATATAACCTCCTGCACCTACCGCATCAGGATAATGCTTATATGTATTTAATAATTCTTCAAAATAATTGTTTTCCAGAATGGTATCATCGTCTAAGAAACAGACTATTTCAGAGTCAGAAGCAACTCGAGCAATTCCGAAATTACGTTGTTTTGTAAGTCCACGATTCTCATCTGAAACCAAAAAATATTGTAGTTTTTTAAATTCATTTTCAGATAAAACTTTCCTTGTTTCGTTATCTAATGATCCATCAATAATCAAAATTTCATCAGGATAGATGGTTTGATTATCAACCGACTTAAGAAGCTTCAACAGAGGCTTTGCCCGCATAAATGTACATACTATTAAAGAAAACTTCATGCCTTTTTCCGTTTTGCGTTTGTTATCTGAATAAAATAATCAATGCGATTTAATTTTTCCAATATTAATTTTCGATTGTTTTTTTGCATTTCTTCAATTTCTGTTTCTGTTTTTGATGAATGAAAATTAATTAATTCTTTAATAATTGATTTTTCAGAAACTATTAAACAATGCTGCTTCCAATCAATTTCATCTTCCAATGGCAATTTTACATCTGTATCTACCAAAACCGGAATCCTTCCCATTATTAAAGCTTCATAGAAACGAACTGAGAAATTTCCATTTCCTCTCAAACAAAAAATATATAAATTATTCTGAATATTATTAAAAAACTCAATTGTAGAATTCTCTTTAGAGCCAGTATCTCTGGCTCTATATTTATTTCTAAAAATAAAATCGCTTTCAATATTATCTTCTTTCAAGATTTTTTTTAGAAAATGAAACCTCTTCCATCCAGAGGGATAAAAGGGATGATAATCTTCTGGATTTTTCAATATTTCATAAATTAAATTTCTTCTGGTAAACAACAAAAGCTCTTTAACAAATTTTAATACAGAACCATTGGCATTTCCAACAAATCCTATGTTTGGTTTTTCATTTTTTGGCAAAACGAAAAAGTCGTTTTTTATTACTCGATTATAAGGATCTACAATAAAAGAAGGTAAAATATTGGTTAGAAAAGTCATCTTCGATTTGAAACCTCCCAAACGAAATGTTGTAACATTAGGGTAGTTTAAACTTAATCCGAAATCACCTGCAGCATATACCCAGATTGAGATATCATATTTTGATACACTTTCAATCCAATTATTTAAGAAGTTATTTTTATCCTTTTTCATGAAAGAAACGATGTCTACAGGAAAAATTGCAATATCTGCCAACAAAATAGAATCTGTTAAAGAAAAATTTGCCATCGCTTTTTCGTTAGGTACATAAACCAAATCAAAAAGCAGAGGAAAAACATTTTTTCTGTTTTCTGGAGTTAAAAACTGTTGTTCTGTATATATTTTTAGCATTGCTTTTATAAAATCTGTTTCATTTATTTTTTTTCCTGTTAGCTACAAAAATTAAAACTCTTTAATTTTAATTGCAACATTATTTCATTTTGGATATTTTCTTACTCCAATCTACACTAGTATTCCATGTTCTCTTAAACGAAATATAAAATCCAATCCAATTAAAAGGAGATTCTTTTTTAATAGATTTCATAAAAAGCTTTAGCTGATAACCTTCAATTTGCTTTGAACTTAAATATTTCTGCTTTGTATACATAATTGTAGGTGATGGTTTTGGCTCATATTTTTCACTTTCCCATGCAAACTGTGGCTTAATTCTAAACCCTCCAAAAGGGGCTTTTAAATGTAAAATAGCTGGATTTGGGAAGTATATCACATCAAAGCCAGCTTGTCGCAACTGCATACCGAAGTCAAAATCTTCTCCATAACCAAACTCTAATGCCATTGAGAATGAAACTTTTTTTAGACAGCTAGATTTTACAAAACTGTTTCCAGATCCAAAAATACTTGTTTGATGAATATCTTTAAATACTAACTTTTCATGTTTTTGCAAATAAGATGTTGTGGCAACATAAATGCCGAACTGCTCAATTTTATCAAAAACATTACGTATTAAATCTTTATCAAACCTGTTATCATCATCATTTAAAAATACCCATTCACTAGAAACGTGACTAAGAGCAACATTTCTAGCATTACAAGCTCCAGCTTGATGGGTAAAAATATGTTTAACTTCAAATGGCCATTGCTCCTTTGCTAAATAATCCAATTCACTAGTACTCTCTGCTAAAGGATTTTGTTCTACAATTATGACATTTTTAGGTAAATGAGTCTGTTTTACTAAATCTTGCAATACATCATATAGACAATCTTTACGTCCAATTGTCGGAATAATAACATCCATAGTCTTAAATTCAATAACTTTCAATTTTGATTGAACTTTTACACTGGACAATTGAATATTGATTTTATTTCGTTTTTTGAATCGTAAAGCCCCTAATAAAGGAATAACTGGAAAGCGTCTTTCGAAAATTAAAAAATTAAAAAAAAGTATGAAGATCCAACGTGTACGATAATGTTGCTGTACAAATTGAAATAAAGTATAAATACTCGCCTTTTGAACTGGAATTGAAATTCTTTTATCTTTTAAAAATCTTAGATCTGAATAACAAAATAACCCTTTTACTGAACCTATTTTTGCTAAACTATGCAAGAAATAGTCAAAATCATTTCCAAGTTTAATTTTATTTTCAAATTGCAACAATGCTTTTGAGCTTATTCCTCCTATAGCGCTACTAGTCAACCAAGTTGGATAAACAACATCCTTTCTAATATTCAGAAAAATAGATTCGTCAATATAACCAATACGATCGCAAAAATATTTCTCTTGATTATTATTGAAAGATACCATAATTCTATCATGATGAAAAATTAAATCTAAAGCATCCCAATCGATATTAGACTCAATAGTGCTATGGCTCCAGATTAATATATCTGTTGGAAATTTTTCCGCTAACTTCATTAAAGTTGAGGCAATATTTAAAGAAGTATCAAACGAAATTTTTTCTTCATCTCTATAGACTTTTGTAACTCTATTGTTTTGGTGATAAATAACTACCATTAGATTTGATGATTAATTATTCTTTGATAAAACTTGATATTTTCTTTCACCAATACAGATATATCAAATTTACTTTCTACCCTAGCTCTAGCTTTTTCTCCCATTTCTAAGCATAGTGAATCGTTTTTCAGTAACTGAATTATTTTGTCAGAATATAAACTATGATCCGCAGGATGCACCAAAAAACCACTTTCTTGATCTACAATAAGTTCTTGTGACCATCCAATATTACTATTTACAATTGCTTTTTGCAATGCCATTGATTCGACAGTAACCATTCCAAATGTTTCCGCAAAAGTTGGAAAAACGCAAACATGAGCTTTTCTTATATAATTATTTATCTCACCGTAAGGAATTTTACCAAGATATGTTACGTCCTTTAATTCTTCTAAGGTAAATTGACTTTTAATCAATTGCCATGTAGAAGTTGAATTTGTTTTTATATCAAAAGAATCTGCACCTATTAAAACTAATTTGGCTTCAGGAATAACATCACGAACTTTCTTGAAAATTTCTGGCAGTTCTAAAACACCTTTTTTTCTAATTAAAGTACCAATATAAAGAACTGCATTTTTTTCGAATTTTTCTGGTTCTTTATTTTCAAACTCTTTAAGATCTACACCATTATAAATAGTCTGTATTTCTTTTCCTTTTATCTTAAAAAGCCTTTTTGAAACTTCTCCAGCAAATGTTGTTGGTGCTATAAATGCCTGAGCTCTATTTATTGCCAATTTTTCAAACCAGAAATTTTTAAGTTTTTGTTTTCTATTCTCTAAATGACAGAAATAGGTGTCGCTCCCATGAAAACGAATTACTAAAGGAATTTCAAAATGCATAAAAGCCGTAATTCCAGTCCAATCTACAGATTCAATTACTTCAATATTCTTTTGTTTTATAATTTGATTACAGAATTTCTCAATGTGTTTACGGTACAAATACCATCCTAAAAATTTATATTTTATTTTTTTAATACGATAAATTTTGATTCCATTGTCATCTATAATTTCTTGTACAGGCTGATTATAAATAAAAATCGCAATATCGTTTCCTGAATTATACAGAGATGTCGCCAGATTTTTAATACTTGTCCCTATTCCTGCTGATTGTGTAATATTGGGATGAGAGTATTCTGGAGTTAGAAATGCTATCTGCATAATTATTTATTAAAAAAATCTTTAATTATTCTAGCTGTAAATAATTTAGCCCCCTCATCTGTCATATGTCCACAAGAAGAAAAATATTTATTTTCTAGAACTACATTTTCATAATTGTAAATTTCCGGATATACTTTTTTAACCTTATCAAAATAATCCATTCCAACTACATTTTCACACATTGGAGTCATTACAGCTATGAAATTGATATTATTTTTTTTACAAATATTTTTAATCTCTTCATAATACTTATTATGAGGTAGCGGATTTAAATTAACAATATTATTTTTCATATTGCCATTTTTATGCTTTTCTAATGGGCGATAACCCAAATTATCCAAAGTATTAGTTTTTTTGTGTACTGCTGTAAAAAATGTTTCTCTAGAGCCAATTTTACTTTCATTTTTCACATACCTATAAAAAGGAATATAATACAATTCATTGAAATCCCTTTCATTTTTAAAATGATCTTTAATTACTTCCGAATTATGAATAAATGGCAAAAACAATGCTGAACTGCCTTCTGCTTGATGATCACTAGAAAGATTAAGATCTGCTTCTAGAATTACATTCTTAATTTTATATTTCCTTTCTATCATCAATTTCAACATTAAAGAAGCTTCAAACAAATGTGCTCCACTCATCCCGTAGTTAAATGTTTTTAATCCTTTATCTTCAAACATTTGTGAGACAAAATGATTATTCGCTCTCGAAGACCCAAGAATTACTACATCATATTTTTGTGCTTTAGAATTAAAAACAGTTTCCATTTTTCCACGGTTTCTTGACTGCATAAAAACATAAGTATACAATCCGTCTAAAATAACCGCTATTGAGACTGTTAATAGAAAAATTCCTAATATGTATAATAAAAACTTCTTCATTAAAATTGGAAATAAATAAATTCTTTGTAATCTGAGTAAGTTCCGAAAGCGATTATAGCCATAATAGCTAAAGCCATTTTAAGGATACTCCTTTTTCCTGAAATTGGCTCTACTTTGGTTTTATTGTTCCATTCAACCAGAGCGAACAAGCCAATCATTAGTAATAATTCATAATTATATCGCTCGTTATCTAAATATTGAGCGCTAAACTTTCCATTAGTGAATATCTTTTTTAGATATAAAACGGCATCCGTGATTGTTTTTGCTCTAAAAAACACCCAAGCTACACAAGTCAATAAAAAAGTGGTTAAAATGCTAAATAGTACTCTAACAGAATCAAAATTCCATTTTAAAGTAATAGAATCAATATTGTTTCTATTGTTATTGGATAATAATAAAGGAAGGAAATAAAGAGCATTTATAAATCCCCAAACAATGTATGTCCAGTTGGCACCGTGCCAAAAACCACTAACAATAAAGATGATAAAAGTATTTCTGATTTTCATCCAAAGGCCACCTTTGCTTCCTCCTAGCGGAATATATAAATAAACTCTAAACCAAGAAGAAAGCGAAATATGCCAACGGCGCCAAAACTCTGCAATATCTCTTGAAAAATAAGGGTAATTGAAATTCCTCAATAACTCTAAACCAAATAATTTAGAAACTCCCAGCGCTATGTCTGAATATCCAGAAAAATCTCCATAGATCTGAAAAGCAAAATAAACTGCTCCTAAAATCAATGAAAAAGAATTCATTGACGGATAATGATCGAAAATAGCGTTTGCATAAACGGCACAGGTATCGGCAATAACTACTTTTTTTACTAAACCCCAAACAATTTGACAAACTCCTTCTTTTGCTTTTTCTAAATTAAATTCGCGTTTTTCTTTTAGCTCTGGCAATAAATGCGTTGCTCTTTCAATTGGCCCAGCTACTAAAAGAGGAAAATAGCTAACAAAAAGTGAATAATCAACAAAATTATATTCTGCTTTTATTCTTTTATAGTAAATATCAATAACATAAGATAATCCGTGGAAAGTGTAAAATGAAATTCCGACAGGTAAAATTACATTCAATAGCATTGGACTTACCTTAAATCCAAAAGAAGTAAACATTTCTGCAAATGAGGTAGCAAAGAAGTTATAGTATTTAAAAATTCCTAAAAATCCTAGATTTACTAAAATACTAAGCCAAAACCAAAATTTTCGTCCCTTTTCTGAGTTACTTTTCTCAATTTTAATTCCTGTGAAATAATCTAAAAATGTAGAAAAAACTAGAAGAAATAAAAATCTCCAATCCCAGCAAGAATAAAAATAATAACTAGCAACAATTAACAAAGCATTTTGTGTGCTTTTAGTTTTATTGAAGACAAACCAATATAAGAAAAAAACTATTGGCAAAAATATGGCAAAAGCCAAAGAGTTGAAAAACATAACTTAATTTAAAAATTTATTGATTTTTTCTGGCATTTGCTTTGAAAACTCATTAGCACCTTTTTCTGTTAAGTGAAATGTATCATAATAATTTTCATTAAAATTTGAAATATCATCATAAGCCATATCAATAAACAATATATTTTTATCCTTTTTTTGCAGCAAAATTAATTCATTAATTATAGATTTTCTTAGCAGTTTATAGTTTTCTGTTAATCTCAAGTTGTGTTCAGGCATCCAGACCAATATAATTTTTGAATTAGATTTTAATCTCGATCTATAAAACTCGATCATTTGATTTAAAAGTTTTATTTCTTCCTCACCGTTAGATTTTACTTTTTGACTATAAAATCTTTTCAAATTATGGCTATCCAATTTAAAAGCTCTATTTTGAGGACAAAATCCGTTAAAAGTTTTACCATTTTTTTTTACTAAACTAGAAAAATTAGCAACTGCTGCTTCTTTCACTAGCCCAAAATTTTGATTGTATTTAAGTAATGGAACAATTTTAAAGTACCTAATTTTTGTATCAAATTTTGAAGTTAAATTTTCTAAATCTTCGTTATTCAAAAAGGGATAAAATTGCCACTCTTCTGGAAGTTCGTTGTTTTTTATAAAATATGCCAAATCAATATTTTGAATTACTATTTTAGGAGTTTTATTTTTTTTTATATAAATATCAAATTTGTCTTGTTGTAAATTATAACCACCTGCATTGAAACTCAAATTGAAGCAGCTTGATTTTAGTTTTTCTCCAATAATACTCGCATTATAACCTACAAAACCTCTTGAAGAGCCATTGATTATAATATCACTGTTTATTTTACCATCTAAAATATTTTTCCAATCATTTATTTGAGTGTTCTTATGATTACGCAAACCAAAGTCTAAAAAATACTGAATACTAAAAGCAATTATAAAAATGACTACAATAGTTCCAATAATATATTTCAAAAAATCCTTCATTAAAAACTCATATTAAAACTGAAAATAAATAAACTTACTTTGGATATCAAACTGCCCAAATAATAAAATAAGCAAAACCGTTGTTATTATTTTAATTCTCGAAAAATTATTAAACAACGGACATTCTTGTTTTCGATTAATCCATTCCATTAGAATGAAATAAGACAAAACAATTACAATAAGATAACTCGTTTGGTTCTTTAAATCATTTATTTTAAAAGTAAATAAGGCTATTCTTTTAATATACCCTAAAGCCATATATATATTTTCGGATCTAAAAAAGATCCAAGCAAAACAAGTCAATCCAAAAGTAAATAACATACTCGCAATCATTTTAAATGAGGAAACATTCCATGAAAGAGCTATTTCTTCTAAATTATTACGATTTATTTTTAACAATAATAAAGGCAAAAAGTAAAGCGCATTAATAAGTCCCCAAGCGATATAGGTCCAATTGGCTCCATGCCAAAAGCCGCTAACTAAAAAAATGACAAAAACATTTCTTACTTGTTTTAGTTTTGACCCTTTACTTCCTCCAAGCGGAATATATAAATAATCTCGAAACCAAGATGAAAGCGAAATATGCCAACGGCGCCAAAATTCTGCAATGTCTCTTGAAAAATAAGGGTAATTAAAATTGCGCAATAAATCAATACCGAACAATTTTGAAACACCTAAGGCAATATCTGAATATCCTGAAAAGTCACCATAAATCTGAAAAGCAAAATAAAATGATCCCAAAATCAACGAAAATGAATCCATTGTCGTGTAATTGTTAAATATTTGATTAGCAAAAACAGCACAATTATCTGCAATAACTACTTTTTTAAATATTCCCCAAACAATTTGAGCAAATCCTTCTTTTGCTTTTTCAAAATCGAACTCTCTTTTTAGTTTTACTTGCGGCAATAAATGTGTTGCTCTTTCTATTGGTCCCGCCACTAAAAGTGGAAAATAGCTCACAAATAAAGAATAATCTATAAAATTATATTCTGCTTTAATTCTTTTATTATAAATATCAATTACATAAGATAATCCGTGAAAAGTGTAGAAAGAAATTCCGATCGGTAAAATTACATTCAGTAGCATTGGACTTACCTTAAAGCCTAAAGAAGTAAACAATTCTGCAAATGAAGCCGCAAAGAAGTTATAGTATTTAAAAATTCCTAAAAATCCTAAATTCACTAAAATACTAAGCCAAAACCAAAATTTCCGTCCCTTTTCTGAGTTGCTTTTCTCAATTTGAATTCCTGTAAAATAATCTAAAAATGTAGAAAAAACCAGCAGAAACAAAAATCTCCAATCCCAACAAGAATAAAAATAATAGCTGGCAACAATCAACAAAGCATTTTGTGTGCTTTTCGTTTTATTGAAGACAAACCAATACAAGAAAAAAACTATTGGCAAAAATATGGCAAAAGCCAAAGAGTTAAAAAACATAACTTAAAATGATTTTATAATAAATTAGTCAGCAATTAATTCTATTGCTTCCCATATTCTATCTGAGGCTTTTTTAGGAGAGCTTTGGTTTATAATTTCAAACCATTGTTGAGCATGTTCAATTGTTTCATTGTTGCCTTCTAGTCCTAATCTAATTTTATCTGCAATTTCATCAGCAGAATTCAGCCAAATAACTGCTTTTTTACTTGGCATCGAACGAAAATGCATAAAGTTATAAATTTTTGAAACCGACCATTTTTCATTATCTCTATTCGACACATCATAATTTATGTAAGCACACGGTTTTTTAAAACACGCATAATCAAACACCATTGAAGAACCGAGGTTAACCACCATCTCTGTATGAAAAATTGTATTTGCATGTAATTTAACATCTTCTTCCGTTGGTAATATAGTATTCCATTGTTCCCCTATTTTTTTCCAAATAGGACTAATTGGAACTATTAGATCTTTATTTCTGGCCAAAACCTCATCAAATCTGTTTGAAAAATCTACGGGACAACGTCTGAATATTAATCCAAGTGATTTATTATCTTGTTCATTTATCTTTCTTACTGCATCTGCAACATCAGATAGGTATTGCGGATCATCTGGACAAGTTGTGATATCATCTCCTGAATAACAGATATATTTTTTGTTTAAATCTAATTTATAATGATTGAAAAACTGGACTTTATCAATAAGATTTTTTTCGTCAAAATGACTTTCAAATTGAGGTGTTCCTACAACAAAAATCTGTTTTTCTTTTGTCTCTGGATAGTATTTAAGGAGTTCTGATTTCATGTGTTCACTCCACACAAAATAGTAATCAGTTTCAACCACCATTGTTGCTTTAGGCAAATTATCCCAAGAAAAGATAAATGTTCCTGTTGGGATTTTTAGTTCTTTTGCCGCCAATAATGGAGCAATAGCCAATACTGGTCTTTGATTTGTACAGAAAACAAAATTTGGCCTTTCTCTTTCGAGTGTCTGCACACATTGTTTATAGAAATCAGTTTTCTTTTCTATACTTTTTATTTTTGATTTAACTTTTATTAATCCTTTGTCTGAGTTGTACAATGAAATCAAAAATCTGGCAAAATAACTTTTAAAAGCCCCCTTTACACTTTTATATGCAAAAGGAAATCGATATGTGTCATAAACTTTATCGTTCTCTCTTCTTATATTGAGATTTAGCTCTATATGTTTTCTAGCGTTTTTATAACTATCAGTTAAAGGGCTTGATTTAGCATTATTTATTTTAATCTCCTTAAAACCTAAACTATGTAAATCAAATGGAGTATTATTCCAGTATGTTATATCAAATTTCTTTTCTAATCCTATTTTATAAAAATTAGAGAAAGCAAAATTTCGGAGTCCCACTCCATCTGGAAGAAGAATAAAAATCTTTTTAGGCATTAACTGTCTCTGAATTGTTTTTGGTGATTAAGTTGCCAAATATCCGATTTCTGAAGACAATTAAGAAATAATTCTGCACTATTTCCTTGTCCAAAATCATTATCAGATTTTTGTACTATATGAGAGTCTATAACTGAAAGGGCTGCTTCGATTTCTTTTTCAGAATAATCAACATTTATTATATCGGCATGTACAGCTCTATTTTGTTGTCTAGTACCAATATTGATAATCGGAACACCATAATAAGGCGCTTCGCGAATACCGGCACTACTATTTCCAATAATGAATTTGCTGTTTTTTAAAAGAGTTAAAAAATACTCAAACCGAAGCGAGGGAAAAATTTTAAATCTTTCATTATTTTTTAACTTTTCATAGCTATCCAAAATAAATTGACTCCCTAAATCATTGTTCGGATAAATAACTACATAATTGTGATTATCGTTAAGTAATGCAGAAACAAAATTTTCTGCATATTGTTTCATTGCATTTACTTCTGTTGTAACCGGATGAAACATTACAATTGAAAAATCAGCATATGGAATATTATAATAATCTTTTACTGTTGTCAAATCTGGCAGTTGTTCAGAAAACATAATATCAATATCCGGAGAACCAATTGTAAACACTGATTCTTTTATCTCACCCATTTGAATAAGTCTTTTTTCAGCTTCAGCATTAGATGCAAAATGTATATGACTTAGTTTGCTTACACTATGTCTTATCAGTTCATCTACAGTTCCTGAAACTTCACCTCCTTCAATATGCGCTACGAGAATATTATTAAGAGAACCAACTATTGCACCAGCCAGAGTTTCTACACGGTCTCCGTGAACGACGATCATGTCTGGTTTTATTGTATTACAATAACTTGAAAATCCTTCGATCGTTTTTGCAAGAGTGAGATCCATTGTGGTTTCATGAGTATGATTCACAAAAGTATGGATGTTTTTAAAATTGCATCGTTCAATTTCAATTAAGGTATAGCCATATTCTTTCTGTAAATGCATACCAGTCACAAAAACAAAAACCTCAAATTCTTTCTTTTTTTCGAGAATTGCAATTAATGATTTTATCTTCCCAAAATCGGCTCTAGTACCTGTTAAAAAGAGGATTTTTCTCATTTAACAATATAAGAAATGGCGTGAGAAAAAGGAAGTTTCTTAATTTCAGCATTGTTTTGAAAAAAATCGTCTACTGCTTTATTTGTTCCTGCAAAAGCTCCATAATCATCCAATATTATTATTCCTCCTGTAGTAACTCTTTGATAAAGTTTTTCCAGAATATGTTTTGTCGGCTCATATAAATCAACATCAATATGTAAAAGTGAAATTTTAAGATGTGGATTTTTCTCCAAATATTCATCTAATGTCACTAAAATATCGCCTTTAATAATATCTACATTTTTATGCAAACCCTGCTTTTGTAGGAGTTCGTTAATTTCTTCCAGTGATATACTTTTTCCTCCGTTGGTTTCCTGGACAAATGCATCTCGTTTTTCTTTGTCTTCTTCAAAATTTGCTTCTGGAAAATCACCAAAAATATCAAATCCAATTACTTTTCGACTATTCGTCTGCTCAAGTAAATCACGAAATTTTATCCATCGGAAAAAAGAATTTCCTTTGAAAATACCAAACTCTACTATTTCTCCACGAACATTGGAAGTTTGCTTAAAAAATTCTAAATGAGTGATAAACTTACTAAATCTTGACGGATCTGCTGTAGCATAAAATCCGTTTTCGTATGCAAATTTCTTATCTAAATCGTATAATTTATCCATTAGTTTAAATCGTTATAATCTAATTGTTCATCGTTTTCAATATCTCTTGTAGCAGTTTTTCCCAAGATATCATTAAAATTTTCAGCTAAAATTTTTCCAGTACCAGGGCGTTTCACCCAAATATTATCTTTGGTAAAGGTTTCTCCTTTTTTAATTGATGCTATCGAACAAACTGTTGCAAAGGCAAAATCAATTGTTACTTGTTCTTCATCTGCCGGTTTTTTTGATCCTCCACGCATTTGAGCCATTTCTGCGCTTGAAATAATTAATTCGCGACAGGCACTTTCATCCATACTGCATATAATATCCGGACCTGTACGCTGCATATGATCTGTAAAATGTCTTTCTAAAATACTGGCTCCTAAAGCTACGGCTCCTAAACAAGCATTATTATTTAAAGTGTGATCACTTAGTCCAAAAACTTTGTTTGGAAAAGCCTGATTCAATTCGACCATCGCACCAAAACGAACTAAGTGAATTGGTGTGGGATATAAATTTGTAGTATGCAATAAAGCAACTGGAATATTATATTTATCAAATATCGCTACTGCTTTTTGAATACTTTCAATCGTATTCATTCCTGTACTCAAAATAACAGGTTTTCCAAAAGTAGCAATATGCTCTAAAAGAGGATAATTATTACATTCCCCAGATCCTATTTTGTAAGCAGGAATATCAAACTTTTTTAACCTTTCAGCTGCCGCACGAGAAAATGGCGTTGAAATAAAAATCATGCCTTTGCTTTCTACATAATTTTTAAGTTCTAATTCATCTGCTTCGTTAAGCGAACAGCGTTCCATAATTTCATATATTGAAACATCTGCATTTCCCGGAATAACTTTTTTGGCAGCACCAGTCATTTCATCTTCAACAATATGCGTTTGATGTTTTACAACTTCTACACCTGCTCTATAAGCAGCATCTACCATTTCTTTTGCAACTTGAAGAGATCCTTCGTGATTAATTCCTATTTCGGCAATCACTAATGGTGGGTAATCTAGACCAATTTTGCGGCCCACTATTTCGATATATGGATTCATTTTTTATTTGTTTTTATATACGTATTGAGCGTAATCAAAATCTTCTTGCGTATCAATATCAACGCTAGCAAAAATATGATTTATCTCAAATGGGAAAACATCTTTTGATATAATTATATCATTCAAAATTTTTTCTGATTTTGTGATATAAAGCAAGCCGTTTTCAAAAAAAAGAGGTTCTAAATCTTGACTCCTTTGGCCTATTTCGTAATTAAAAGGAACAAACTTACCGTCAATTATTTTTCCAAATTTCTGATGATTTCGAGAAACAGTAAATAAGCTATCATAATTTCCCTTTAAATAAAAATCTAATGCATCTTTAAGTAAGCTTTCTGGACGTAAGGGATTTGTTGGCTGCAGCAAGACAATATTTTCAACTTCATTTTTTATAGATTCTAAGACATGTTTTAATACTGTTATAGTTGGTTCTAAATCTCCCGATAAAGAATCTGGACGATCGATTACTTTTGCCCCATATTCCAATGCGATTCTCTTTATTTCATCATCGTTTGTTGAAACATAAATTTCGTCGATTATTGCGCTATTTTGTTTTGCATACAAAATAGAATGAGCCAAAAGAGGAATATTGCCTAGGAGTTTTACATTTTTTTCTGGTAATCGTTTTGATCCTCCTCGGGCAGGAATTATGGCAATAGTTTTCATTAGCTAAAATTCTTTTTTGCGTTTTCAACAATTGAATTCATTCCTTCATTCCAACTTTTTGAAGAGTATAAATTTTCAGGAATCAAAATATTATGCGTTTCTTCTTCATCCAAAAATGATTCTATAGCCTTTACCCAATCTTCAATAAAGTTGGGGGTTTCAATCAGTTTTCCTAGTTTTCCATATTGTAAAACTTCTGGAACCCCTCCATTTGCAGAAGCAATACAATAACAACCACAATGTAAAGCTTCAATTAAACTCAATCCAAAACCTTCATGCCAAAGTGTTGGAAACAAATAGCAATCTGCCATTTGATAATACTTTGGTAAATCATTATTGGGTATTCTTCCTAAAAAAGACACGCCATTAATATTTAAATCTCGATTTGCACCAATCACTAAAAGAACAGCATCTTTCTCTTGTATATTAATTCTTTTCCAAACATCCAAAATAAAATCCAATCCTTTTTTAGGACGATCTTGAGAACACCAGATAAATACTTTTTTATTTGTAAAACCTAACTGTTTCCTTAAATTTTCTTTTTCCTCAAAACTTACTTTATGAAACTTAGAAGTATCAATTCCATTATGCAAAACCGAAAATTTGATTGGTAAAACAGTATAGTAGTCTTTATGTGCTTTATAGGAGTCATGAGTCAACAAAACCATTTCATCTATCCCTTCAAAGAACCATCTCCCTAAAAAATTTTCATAAAATGGAGAAAATCCATGATAAAAGAATTGCAAATAGCATTGATTTCTTTTCTTTTTCATGTTTAAAAAATCAAGTAGCGGCTTTACGATTCCAAAATTATCAATGATTTGAATTATGAACTTATCATTTGTTTTAATAATTTTTTCAAGTTCTTTAAAATATCCTAAGTAAGAATTTTTAAAAAATTTCTTTTGCGCCTTTAATAGATTATTATTGACCACTAAGCCATAATCTATTCCATTGTATAAAGTTTCTGGCTTCTCACAAATAATAAAATCAATAGAATGGTTATTGATTAAATAGTTATCATATAAAGTTGTCCAGCTCCCAATATGAGAGTAAGGCAATGGAACTTGGGAAATCAGAATTACTTTAGGCATTTTGAGCACTTTGATTTTGAATCTTTACTTATTTTTTTATTTTGAATGTAATACTATTTAAATCATCTCCGACTTCTAAAAAATAAGGAAGAGTATGATAAAACGAAATAATATGCAAAAGCAGTAAATCATTAATTTCTTTTAAAGTATAATATTTAGGCACTTTTTTACCTAAAATTTTTTTCATTTTATATTTCGACGAATTCTGAAAAGGATCTTCAACAAAACGAATATTTAAAACTCCATCTTTAAAATTAGGCAATTCACAAAACAGAAAGTGAGTGACAATCTCCTTTTTATTAAGCATTATTCTTTCTTCCTTATTCTTCTTTAAATCTTCAAAATCATTTTCTAAAACACCAGCTCCCCAATTTAGATTATTTGCCTTTGCTTCTTTACTACTATTATTTGCTAATAATTTTTGATGGTTTATTTTAATAATATCTGTCAGTTGCAAATCTTTTGTAAGTCCATTTTTTTCTAATTTCCTATAACTGGCGTGCCATTGATGAAGCATTAGAATTTCTTCCGAATAAAAAATACTCTCTGTATCATTTCTCTCTAATCGATTATGCACATCAATATCTTCAGCTCCCCAAAAATGTAAAAATTCATCATAACCTGTAATCTCTTTCAGGCTTTTAACATAGAACAATGATAATCCCTGAGCTCCAACTTCAGTACTAAAATCAATTAAATAATTATCAAATTTCTTATTCGTTTTAGATTCTTTTTCATTAAGAAAACCAACTTTAAAATAATAAGCCTTGAACGGATTTTTTAATTCATGAAGTTTAGAAACAAAATTTGGACTAAAAATCATATCGACATCCGCTGTAAAAATATATTCTGTAGTAGTCTTTTTAAGTCCAATATTAATTGCTTTAGCTCTCGACCAAGGCTGAAATCCTGAATAATTGTAGAGATATTTTGCAAATTTATAATTGGAAATCAAATCTTTAATAATGGATGCACAGGATAAATTTGAGCCATAATCAACCAAAAGCACTTCAAAATCAGAATTTGTTTGTTCTTTCAACGAATCTAAAGAACGTTTGACTCGCTCAGATTCTCTACCTCTATATGGATAAATTATTGTTATCATAAATTAACCCCTCAAATTATTGTCAATATATTGCAAAATTTCTAAGCTTTCATTTTTAAATTTTCTTGCGAAAAAAGCACAATTATCTCCATATTCGTTATTAACAATATCATTTTCAAAAATTGTAAGATGCTCCTTCGAAATAAAAGCTGGTCCTGGGGCAACTGCCCAATCAACATACGTTAAGTTTCCTTTCAAATTTTTAATATTTGAATTCCCAATAATAGTTGGTATTAGAATTTCTTCACTACAAAACGAATATTTAAAAAATCTCTCATATTTTGGATTAGCTTCTAAAAAATCAAGAATATACTGAACTGTCGAATGTGTTAAAATCCACCAAGTCGGGCCAAAAAAAATCCTCTCGAATGGGTATTTCTTTTTAGGAAAATAAAAACTAATTTTTTTCTCCGTACGTAATAATATTTTAATCCAAATTGGCTTGTTGGGCTTCCTACGATAAAACAGATCAAAATAGAAATTGGTTATCCATTTTTTTTTAAATTCTGCAGGAAATCCTTCTTTTATACTTATAAATTCTCCTCCTTGATTTAATAATGAATACAAAAAATCATTCTTTCTTATAGGGTAATCACTTCCGCTAATTAAGGAATAATAGTCAAAATTTCCTTTAATCGCTTCTGCCATTAAATTAAGAATTGCTTTTTGATGCGACCAGCCCGCCCACCAAACTTTATGTCTTTTAATAAACTTAATATTTTCAAATTCATCCAAATTTGTTGGCATTAAAGATTTTTTATCAATATGAATAAAAAAATAAATATTGGTGTCATTTAAAGCTATTATCAATTTCTTTAAATGTTCATAATCATGATAGGCTGTTATGAGGTAAGCTACTTTAATTTTGTTTTGCATATCCGCTTTAAATCAAATAGTTACCAGCATCCTCCTTTGAAAGTCCTTTCCATATTAAGAAGTACTTCATTATTTTTTTATTTAAAATAATTTTTCCAAAAAATTTAGTTTTTATAATAAAAAGCCACTTAGAACTACCTTCTACCGATTTAATACTAAAATCAACTTCTGATTTATTTTGCCCTATTTTTGACACTTCGTGACGCATCCAATCTTCAACAACATTTCCCATATGATAAGCGTAATTATCTTCTGTAGATAAACGCCATAAGCCTTTTTTTACCACTGGGATATCTAAAATTTCATTTTCGCTGTCTCCTCCCATTTTATAATTAGAGTATTTTACTTCCAAACTATTAAAAATCTCACCTCTGTATGTTCCTACAAAATGTCCAGCTCCAATAACCGCTTTTTCATTTTTATTTGATACTGTAAAATAATTTTCTAAATGAGCCCGATCGTAAAAATCTGGATTTCCGACACTAACAGCAAATTTTTTTAAAGCTGGAGGATTTTTAACTTTTGAAAAAGCGAGCTTTTTCGAAAAAAAACTATCCCAATATACATTAGAAGTATAAGTCCTTAATGAGCGAGATGACGGTGTAGGACAAACGACTCCTGCTTTAGGAAAATTTTCAAAAATAGAATACGAAGCTTTTTGCCATTCGTCCAGAAATAACACATCTGAATCTGTGATTGTTATCAATGGAAAATTGTGTCCAACTATACCTTTTAAAATCGCATTTAGTTTCCCTATATTGGTTGTTTCCAATACTTCATGAATCTTATTTTGCAAATACAATTCCTGTACATAATTTGTCACTTCCTGACAACTTCCATTATTTACTATAGTTATGAATGTTTTTTTATGAACTGTGCGAAACAATGATTCCAAGCATAATTTAAGAATTGCCAAACTATCTTTAAAATAATCATTATGGTTTGGAATATAAACTGGTATAATAATTTGATGAAAACAATCAGAATTTAAAATTCCTTTATTTTTATTTGGGTTAAAGCCTAATCTCACAACATTATTTTTTTGTACATTTCAATCACTTTTAATTTATTCTGAGAGTATTCTAATTTATCGTTAGCAATTTTTTGGTTTATTACTGAAGCATTTTCAAGCAGGCTTAAATCTGAAATAGCTTTTAAAATAATCTCTTTAATTTCTCCTACTGATTCAGGATTTTGAATCAAAAATCCATTTTCATTATTGATAATTATTTCTTCTGTAGCTCCACCGGGGTTTGATTGAATTGGAAAAGCTCCCATTACAATTGCTTCCAATAAAGTATTAGGCATTCCATCTGAAAGACTGTTTCCTACATAAAGCAAAGATTTCCCCATTAATTCAGTCAATTTGTTGTGCGAAAGTTCATGTCTATGAAAAAAATGGAAATTCAACTTGTTTTCCTTAATATACTCGATTACTTTTGAATGTGAACCAAAAACAATTACTTCATAGTTCTGTATTTCTTTTTCTATAGAATGAATTGCTTTTACAATGTTTAAACCTCTCCCAACATGATGTTCATAGCCTTTAACTAAAATAATTTTTCTTTCTGAAACTGGTAATCTAAAAGATTCTAATTCTTTTATTTTATAACCTGTTCCACCAGGTATTACTCCAAGAAATTTTCCGGAAAAATTTAACTCAATCGCCAAGTCATAATCTCTTTTACAATCTGTGTGCAAAAAATCAACTCTTTTTAAAACATTTTTAATTTTATAATTATGTTTTTTAAAGTTCTTATAATAAAAAAGATCACTTCCCCAGCAAGAATATAGCCATTTTACTTTTGGAAATTTATGCATTGTTTTCAAAATAGGGTAAGAACAACTCTGCATTTCAAAACTATGAACTATATCTGGTTTTATCTCTAAAATTATTTTTTCTAATACCTCATTTGCAGTTACTTCAATGTAAGGCAGTATTTTTTCGTATAAATTAGGATATTTTTTACTCAAAAAAAATTCTCCTTTAATATGAGGTAGTTTTCTTTTTTTCCAATTTGTAAACTGATGAACAGAATTTTGCACTTTGATTTCCCCTCTCTCTAGAACATCAAACCAATATAACTCGAAATTGCTATCCTTCAAGGTTTCAAACCATCGGATTGCATGAACAGACGGCATGGAGACAAATAAAATTTTCATTTATACACTAGTTAGCAGTAAATTTCTAGAATTATTTTTTTATTACTTTTAATCATAAGTTAATTTCGCTTTAAAAATAATTATTGAGGTGATTTCAATTACTAGAGATAAATTCTTTTAAAAAAGATATTTTTATGTCGTTAGAATATTTTGCAATATACTTTTCTTTTAAATCATTACATTTTTCTAAGAAAACAGAATCTTTAAAATTAATAATTTCAATTGCTTTTTCTGTTAAACTTTCTTGATCAATTGCAATTAATTCTGGAAAATCAACCAATCTATCTGGCATAGCTCCAACATCATAAGATAAAATAGGCAAACCATAAGCCATTACTTCCAATGCTACATTTGGCCCTCCCTCGTATTCTGAAGTAATTAAAAAACAATTTAAGTTATCAAAAAAGTCATATGCTTTATTGTAAGGAACCTCTTCAAAATCGAGAGTAATTAGATCTTGAAGCTGTTGTTCTTCTACTAACTTTAAAATCTTTTTATAATAATCTTCAGAACTCCCGCCTTTGATAATTAAGGTACTTCTATACCCTTTTTTTCTTAGATTAGCAATTAAGTTTATGGCATGTTCAAACTGTTTTTCTTTTGAATACCTTCCCAATATTCCAAAGTCATATAATCTTTTATCTTTATGAGTCCTTTTTTTACTTAAGCAATAATTTTCATTAAAAATTAAAACTTCTTGTGTCGTAGTATTTTCTAAATTTAAATTCTGTACAAAAAACGTTTTCTGCTTTTCTGATGTAACAATATTGTATTTTATCTGGGACAAATACTTTACAGTAGTGTTTTCCAATGGATCAAAAAAGACTGTCGTATACTTTACTACTATATTTTCCTTTAATTTCCATACTTTTATTAAAGGAATATAATCTCGTGCTAAAGTGGTTTTTGTAATAATATATAGTTTATCAAATCTTGACAAACATTTAAATTTCCAGTAAAATAAATCTAAAGGGGAGAATTCTAACTTTAACCTCTTCTTTAGCTCTTTGTTTATTCTTTTAATATATTTATTATTAAAAAAAATATTTTGTTTAAAAAATTTTATCTTCTTATCAATATAAATGTCTTTTGTGAAACCTAAATTAAACTCCCCAGCGACAAAGACAGAAACCTCTCTCACTTCTGAAAAAGATGCAAAAACATTTGCTGTGTGAATAGTTTCTAACTCACTACCTCCAGCAAATTGAAAAAATGGTGTTGTAATTAATATTTTCATTTAAAAGTTATATCGTTTCCAAATTCGGAATCATTGACAGAAGCAATAAAAATTAAAAAAAATTCATTTATAAAAGGGATCATTCATCCAAAACTATCTTTTTTCATCAAATATTACTTCTACAAAATAACTTTATTAAAAAAACCTAAATTATAATGTATACAAAAATCTGCAATTTTATTTTTTCTATACAACCAATTTGGACTCCCCCACTTTTTATGATATTTCAGATAGTCACTTAGTCCTTGAACATCTTCAAGAAGGTACTCGTTACCTTTGCTAAAAACGTATTTTGGTAAATTATTATGATTTACTTTTGCACTTTTCTTAAGTTTTTTATACCCTTCACTTAATCCAATTCTATTTTGTGTTACTTTTTCTCTTTCTAAATGTTCAACTTTAGATGAGTTTACTAGTGCATGTTTAATATTAAACTTCTTTAAAGTAAGAGCATAATCATTATCAGCGTAACTAAAATTAAAAGTTTCATCTAGGTATCCTATTTTTTCCATTACCTCTTTAAATGTAACCAAACACCAGCCCAATACATGAGTTCTCACTTTATACCCCAGTTCATACTCTTTTTCAAAACTAAAATTATCTATTTGACCACTTGGGGAAAAAGATTTAATTTGAGGATTATTTTGACTTATATTATAAATTCTAGTAAACCAATTATCATAAAAAATAAGATCATTATTGCACAAGGCAATAAAATCACCTTTTGATTCTTTAATTCCAATGTTAAGAAATTTATGAAAATTAAAGTCCTCTTCGGGAATAATTACTTTAACAAAATCAGGGTATGTAAAATCAGAATTATTATAACCTTTATTAGATTCTACCACAATAATTTCCATTTCAATTTCTTTCTCAGAAGCTAGTAAAGAATTGATACAATTCATACTCATATCGAATAAACCTTCTGTGGTAGTGTACGCTAATATTATTACTGATAATTTCATTTAATTAATTTAATAGAATAAATCAAACTTTAAGATTTATGATTTAATAATCTTTTTATTGAGTCATCCATTTTATTTTGATCTGCTCGTAATTTTAGTCTACCAGCCTTTCCATCGATATATAGATTAGGCAAATGATGAATTAAATTATCATTAAATTCTGATATACAAATCATTTTTTTCATTCCACCATATAAATATACATCTGTATTTACCTTACACTTAACACTATACTTATTATCTTGTCTTTCAATTTTAAATCCAAATTTGCACAACTCTCTTTTTATCTTATTCATCAAAGTGTTTTCATTCACTAATTTTAAAAAATCAAAATTTGCACATGCCCGTAACATTTGCTTTTTTGTTAAAATAAATGACGCCTGATGTACATTGGTAAAATGAGCAAATTTCTTTCCTCCATATTCTTTAACTGATTTTAAATCCCAATTGTATTTAGCGTGAAATGCTGGATAATATTTGCCTATTTCATTTTCTTCAAATTGTATAAGGCCTGAAATTTTATTTTTCGGTAGAATATTAGAATATTCAATATGTTTTTCGATATGTTTTTCTAAAAATAAATGATCATTTTCTCCATAAATAAATACATCGTAGTCATTTCTATTTTTCCATATTATGCGTCTACAAGTTAATGGCAATAATTGATAATCTGGTAAAGTAAAAGTGTTAACCTTATCAATCCCTTCAATACTCAAATCTATATTTGAATTAACAATGACAGTAACATCGAATTTTTTAAATGATTTTAGTTCTTTTACGACTGTTTCTAAAAAAGAAACTTGTTCATCGCCATAATTAACCAATACAGCTAATAACTTAGGTAAATTATTGTTCATTTCTTAAATTATTGTAATTGAGGAAAGCGTAATTATTAACTAAGCTCTCTCTCTGAATTCTTTTTATAAGGTTATAATTTTTTAAGGTCTTTTTTAAATAATAAGTATTATATGAAAAATCTTTTCTATTTAGAGCTAAAATTGACAAGATGCATTTCTTTAAAATAAACTTGAGCATTCTATTTACTGTCCAAGAATTATTAGGATTCAGTAGTTTTAAGTCATTAATATTAACAAACGTTTTTCGGCTATGCTTTCTTCCAATTAAATCCCTATCATGCAGGGCAACGGCTGTTGGTACAATCCCTATTTTTAATTTCTTAAACTTGCATCTATTGACATAATCATTGTCTTCCGCATAGTGAAAAAAATAGGGATTAAACCCTCCTACATTATTTAATGTTTTTTTTGACAGCAACCAAATTGCAGCATTAACAAAACTAACATCATATATATTTTGCAAATCTTTTTTTAGAAAAAGGTCTGAATAAAAATCTTTACAATAATTACCCGATATGTATGATTCAAAAAATAAATCTATTTTATCTCCTTTTCCATTTAAATGAATTGGACTTAAAATTCCGTATTCGTAGTTTAACTTCATTTGCTCTATCAGGAGACTTATTGTATCATTTTTTAAATATGCATCTTGATTTAACAAAACAAAATATTCACCTCCTTTTTCTAAAGCAATCTCTAGTCCAATATTGTTCGCAGCTCCGAAACCTAAGTTTTGATTTTGCCGAAATAAGAGGACATTCTTGAAATTTTTTTCAATAAATTCATCTGTCCCGTCCTTACTGCAATTATCTATAACAATAACATTGGTAGAAATTGAGCTCTCTAAAATGCTTTTTAAACAATTCTCTATCCATTGCATTCCATTATAAGTTACAATAACTACAAAAATTTTATTATGCATATTAAATTAGGATAGTCTTATTTGAGAATTCGCTTTAAAAACTTAAATGGTAGTAAAATTGCATGTCCAACTTTATAGGTATGACTAGCTTTAACCTCTTCTAACCAGCCTTTCTTTATAAAATCTCCGCCATCAAAAAAAGAGATATCATATTTTTCAATAATATGATCGGAAGCAATAATTATTAGAAACATTGGGTTTATTACTCTATTATTAATCGTAGTATAATTACCGTAGAAATAATTTGAGTTTTTTACAATGGTATCCTCTTGAATAATTGAACTTCCATTGCTATACGTTTGAGATAGCAATTGAAACTTACTGAAATAATTAGAAATTAAACTAGTAAACTCATTTTTGTACAATTCTTTAACATGGAACTCATTTACAACATCTCGTAGCTCAGAATAGTACAATTTATCAGGTGTGGATATAATTAATATGCCTTCTGGTCTTAAAACTCTTTTTATTTCTAGCATCATTTTTTCATGTTCATCATGATGCTCAATTGTTTCAAAACTAACCACAACATCAACACTGTTGTCTGCTAAAGGAATATTGCTCGTACTCCCTTCTAAATATTCTATATTCCCTGCTTTGTACTTTAATTTAGCAAGAGCAATAGATTGTTTATCAATATCAACACCATATACAAATGAAGCATGTTTACTCATTAAACTTGTACCATAACCTTCGCCGCTAGCCATATCGAGTACAATTTTATCTGTAATATAAGTATCTGTAATTGCATATCTATGTAAATGCTCAATTGCAACTCGATTATAAATAAAAGGTTCTAACCTCTCTCCAGTCCATTTTTTCATAAATACTCTATTTCCAATTTAAGATTGGCCTAATAATTCCTGGAAAATTTCCATTATAATTCCCTCGAGCTGTATCACCGCCAAGTTCATCAATTACATTAAATCCAACTATATCCATCTGATGAAATTCTACAACAAATGGGCTATATCTCATGATTGCAAAACTACATGAATAAGTTCCTTCTGCTAAGAGATTCCCTGGGATTTTTACTTTTTTTGAGTGAATTCCTTTAGCCGGAGCTTCTTTCAATGTTAAAGATTTTTTATCATGAGAGCTTAAAATATGAATATTTTCATTGTTAAACAAATTAAATCCATGTGTAAAAGTATGTCCGTCCTCTAAGATTTCGTATGTAAATTCAATTGTTATCGGATTTGTTATTGAATGGTTTAATTCCAATTTATCCTGTTCGTTTAGGACTCTTGCAGACAACAAACGTAAGAAATTTGTCTTTGGACATGTTTCTAGGTTCCATTGTTTATTAGCAAATTGCTTTTCATCGTTAAAATACTTATTAACAGCTTCTTCAACATTTCCCTCAAAAATCACTTTCCCATGTTCTAGAACAATTCCTTTTGTACATAAACTTTTAACCGCGGCCATATTATGGCTCACAAACAAAACAGTTCTTCCTTCTCCTTTAGAAATATCCTGCATTTTTCCAATAGCCTTCTTCTGAAATTCAGCATCACCAACAGCTAAAACTTCATCAATAACTAAGATCTCAGGTTCCAGAAAAGCCGCAACAGCAAATGCCAAACGAACTGTCATTCCAGAACTATATCTTTTCACTGGGGTATCAATATAACGTTCACAGCCAGAAAATTCAATAATTTCATCAAGCTTTGAAGCAATTTCTTTTTTGGTCATTCCTAAAATGGCTCCATTAAGAAATATATTTTCTCTACCGGTCATTTCTCCGTTAAAACCCGTTCCAACTTCCAATAAAGAAGCTATACGTCCTCTAGATTTTATACTACCTGTTGTTGGCGCTGTAACCTTTGAAAGAATTTTTAAAAGGGTAGACTTTCCTGCCCCATTCTTTCCGATAATTCCTAAAACTTCACCTCTTTCTACCTCAAAGTTGATATCCTGTAAAGCCCAAACGTAATCTGAAGTTCCTTTTGTAGACCGATCGTTGGTATCACCAATTTTTAGATATGGATTTTCTTTTCCTCGAATTTTATGCCACCATCGATTTAAATCATGGCTTAAAGTTCCTGTTCCAACCTGCCCTAGACGATATTGTTTAGATATATTTTCGGCTTTTAATATGATGTCTTTCATTTATACAGTATCTATAAAGCTTTTTTCTGTTCTATTAAAAATTAATAACCCAATGAAGAAAACTACAATTGTAACTATCATTGTATATACTAAACCTAAAATTGATATACTGCCAATATTTAAAAGCATATAGCGAGAAGTTTCTATAACATAAGCCAATGGGTTGTATTCTACAATCCAACCAAATTTTGGAAGTTTATCTTTTATCAATTCCATAGGATACATTACAGCAGATATATACATTAGTAATTGTACTCCAAAACCAACTAAATTATTTAAATCTCTATATTTTGTAACCATTGAAGAAATCATCATACCCAAACCTAACCCCAAAATTCCCATAAATGAAATTAAGATTGGGAAAAATAGTATTGATCCATTTAAGCTTAAATCTGCTCCTTGAAAATAAAAGAAAATGTAAAAGAAAATAAATATCCCAAATTGAATTCCAAATTTTATTAAGTTCGAAATAACTATTGATAAAGGAGTAATAATTCTAGGGAAATATACTTTCCCAAATATTCCTGCGTTGGATTTAAAAGTATCTGAAGTCCCATTTAAGCAAGCAGTAAAATAATTCCAAACCATAATTCCGGCGAGATTAAATAAGAATGGCGGAATGGATCCTGTCTTAATTCCTGCTACATTATTGAATATGATGGTAAAGGTTATAGAAGTAAATAAAGGTTGAATTAGATACCAGAGTGGTCCCAAAACAGTTTGTTTATAAACTGTAATTATATCTCGCTTTACGAAAAGCATTAATAAATCTCGATATTGCCAAATTTCTTTAAAATTAAGCGAGAAAAATTTATTCTTGGGTGTTATTTCAAACAGCCAATCATTTGTGTTTTTAGAATCCATTTTGAGGGGCTTAAAAATCTTGATTTTAAAAATTTAACAAGATTTTTAACATTTTAAAAATTGTTTAAAAATGTCAAAAGGCGTTTAAAAAACACCTCTTGAATATATTTGAATTTATTTTTCGTTTGATCTTATTTATCTAAAACTTCAAAAGTTGAATTCATACTTTTGAATTCTGGAACTATCTTTTTCATTTTTGAAACAATATCATCATTTTCGTAAAAATCAGCAATTCCGATCAATTCATCAACCTCATTATGAAGATTTTCATACTCATCTTGAATTTCTTGCGCAATCATAATCTTATTATGATGTGTTGGAAGAGTCTTAGAAGTATCATTTAATAATTCTTCGTAAAGTTTTTCTCCAGGTCTTAAACCAACAATTTTAATTTTAATTTCTTTGTCTGGAATGAAACCTGCCAACTTAATCATTTTTCGTGCTAAATCAATAATTCTAACTGGTTTACCCATGTCAAAAATATAGATTTCTCCACCATTACCCATAGCTCCAGCTTCTAGTACAAGTTGACATGCCTCTGGTATTGTCATAAAATAACGAATAATATCCTGATGCGTAATTGTTACTGGTCCTCCTTCTGCTATTTGTTTAGTAAATAAAGGTACAACAGATCCGTTTGAACCTAAAACGTTTCCAAAACGAGTAGTAATAAATTTTGTACCGCCTTCAACCTTTTCCCTTTGGTTTTTTAAGAATAAAGACTGCACATATTTTTCTGCAATACGTTTACTTGCCCCCATTACATTACTTGGGTTAACAGCTTTATCTGTAGAAACCATTACAAATTTCTTAACCTGATATTTACAAGCTAAATCTGCAAGGTTTTTAGTTCCTTTAATATTAGTTTGAATTGCTTGAGATGGATTTTCTTCCATCAAAGGCACATGCTTGTAAGCTGCTGCATGAAAAACAACATGAGGATTATAATTTTTAAAAACTTTTTCTAAAGCTTTTTTGCTTCTTACATCAGCAATTACTGCAACAATTTTCGTGCTGAAATTCATTCCCTGAGTTTCTAAGCATAAATTGTGTAACGGTGTCTCTGCGTGATCTAAAACAATTACATTTTTTGGATTAAAATTCAGAACCTGTCTAACAATCTCACTCCCAATCGAACCAGCCGCACCTGTTATTAAGATTGTTTTATCTTTTAATTGTTTAGAAATTGATTTACTATCTAAGACTATCGGTTTCCTTTCTAATAAATCTTCAATCTGTATATTTTTTACTTTCTGAGAAATTTCTTTTTGATTTTCCCAATCTGAAATCAATGGAACCGTATATACTCTGTAATTGAACTCTAAACACTGATCAACAATAATAAGTTGTTCATCTTTCGTCAAGCTTTTATCTGCAATAATTACACCTTCTGCAGCAACGGATCTCATTAATGCTGGAAGTTTTTTTCTTAAAATTAAGATTGGCAGATCCAGCATTCGTTTAGAAGCATTCTGATTATTTTTATCAACAAATCCAACAATTTTAAATCTAGAAGGTGTTTCAAATTTTAAAGCATTTGCAACAGAAATTGCATTTGCATCTGTCCCATAAATAACTGTCCTAACGAGCTTTGTAGTAGTTTTCTCTGAAAAATACATTTCAAAAGTTTGTTTTACAATTACACGATACAAAAACAAACCGCAAAACGATAAAACTAAATTTATAAAAAGAGCTGTATTTAAAAATGCTTTATACCCAGTATATAATTCAAATATTAGATTTATAAATAGAAAGAAAACCAAAACTGACATTTGAGAGAAAAGCAGTTTTATTGCATCAATATATGATGAGTGTCTAATAATTCCTGAATATGTTCTAAAGAGCCAAAAGAAAAATATATTGACTGTTATTAAACTGGCTACAAAATAAAAATCATGAGAAGTTATAATGTAACCAATTGCAGTACCATCAAAAAGCAAATAAGTAAAGGAAAATGAAAAAAACAAAACCATTACATCAATAGCAACAATAATCCACCTAGGCAAATAACTCAAATTATTGATATTTGCTCTAAGGTTTCTTGGAGAAAAGGTTCTATATAACAAAGAAGCTATATTATTTGGTTTTTCTGTATTCAATTTAGCATTTTTTAAGTCAGTAAAATTTGAACTTTATACAAAAATACAAATTAAAGGTTTTAAATAATTACTTAGTGGTGCAAATTAAATTTTAACACCTTTTTTCTTTTGCTTTAAAAATTCAAGTAAATAGGTTCCATAACCTGATTTAAGTAATGGCTGAGCTAATTCTTCAAGCTGTGTATCGTTAATGAATCCCTGCCTCCATGCTATTTCTTCAATACAACCAACTTTCAAACCTTGTCTTTCTTCTAGAACTTGTACAAATTGCCCAGCTTGCATTAAACTGTTAAAAGTTCCTGTATCCAGCCAAGCTGTTCCTCTGCTTAATATACCTACTTTTAATTTTCCTTTTTCAAGATACACTTTATTTACGTCTGTAATTTCATATTCACCGCGGGCGCTTGGCTTAATATTTTTGGCAATTTCAACAACAGAATTATCATAGAAATAAAGTCCTGGAACTGCATAATTAGATTTTGGTTCCAAAGGCTTCTCTTCAATAGAAATAGCATTTTTATTTTCATCAAATTCAACCACTCCATATCTTTCAGGATCCGAAACATGGTAAGCAAAAACAACTCCTCCATCTGGATCCGCATTTTCTTTTAACAATTGCTGCATATTAGTACCGAAGAAGATATTATCTCCCAGTACTAAGGCGACTTTATCTTTACCAATAAATTCCTCTCCGATTACAAAAGCCTGAGCCAATCCATTCGGATTTGGTTGTTCTGCATAACTAAACTTACAACCAACCGTACTCCCATCGCCTAAAAGTTTTTTAAAATGTGGCAGATCGTGAGGGGTAGATATAATTAAAATCTCATTAATTCCTGCCATCATTAATGTTGATAACGGATAATAAATCATAGGTTTATCATAAACCGGCATTAGCTGTTTACTTACAGCTAATGTCAATGGATGCAATCTTGTGCCAGAACCTCCAGCTAATATAATTCCTTTCATATATTTTGATTTTGGATTTTGGATTTTAGACTTTAGATTTCTTTTGAAATTCTATAGTCTAAATCTTCAAATCATTTTTAATTTAAGCAAACATTTTTCTTAAACTGTCTTTATAATTTGGAACTTCTAAATTATAAATTGTTTTTATCTTTTCCTTATTTAACAAGGAGTAACTTGGCCTTTTTGCTGGAGTTGGATAAGATAAAGATGGAATCCCTGTAACTTTACAGCTATAACTTCCAAGTTCTTTAATATTTTCTGCAAATTCATACCAACTAATTTCGCCTTCATTCGAATAGTTATAAATTCCAGAAATCCATTCTGGTGATTCAATTACATTAATCATTGCTTGTGCCAAATCTGCGGCATGGGTTGGTGAGCCTATCTGATCATTTACGACAGTAATTTCATCTCTTTCCTGCATTAATCGCTGCATTGTTTTGACAAAATTATTTCCAAACTTACTATAGACCCAGGAAGTTCTAATAATAATTGACTCGGGGTTTTCTTGCAAACATGCAGTTTCGCCAGCTAATTTACTTTCTCCATAAACATTTATAGGATTTGTTTCAGCTTCTTCATCTAAAGCAATTGAAGACGTACCATCAAAAACATAATCTGTCGAAATATGAATTATTTTTACGTTATTTTCTCTGGCATATTTTGCAATTAATCCTACAGCTAAATGATTCACCTTAAATGACAACTCTTTTTCAGATTCAGCTTTATCAACAGCAGTATAAGCCCCACAATTAAATATAATATCAGGCTTAATTCCACTTAACTGTGACTGCAATAATTCTAAATCATCTAATGTCGCTTTTGTTCGATCAGCAAATATCCAATCATAGCTTGAATAAGAAGAGGATAAAACTAAAAGTTCTGACCCTAACTGACCTGTTGCTCCGGTTACAAGAATTTTTTTCATTAAAATAAACTATTGCAATTATCAATAAAAGGAAGTATTTGATCTTTTTCTGAAACTATTGCTTCATCCAGATTCATTCCCCAATCAATGCTCAAAGACGGATCATCGTATTTAATTCCGCCCTCAGAGGCTTTATTATAAAATTGATCACATTTATACATTACCGAAGCAGTGTCACTAATAACTGAAAATCCATGCGCAAATCCTTGCGGAACTAATAATTGTTTTTTATTCTCTGCTGATAATAAAACACTAAATGCTTTTCCATATGTAGGAGAGTCTTTTCTTAAATCTACCGCAACATCAATAATTTCTCCCTCTAAAACTCGAACTAATTTTGTCTGTGCGAAAGGAGGATTTTGGTAATGCAACCCTCTTAAAGTTCCTTTTTTTGAGAATGACTGATTATCCTGAACAAACTCAATGTTAATTCCTAAATCTTCAAGTTTAGTTTTACTATAAGACTCAAAAAAATACCCTCTTTCGTCTCCAAATACTGTTGGTTCTACAACCACTAAGTCTTTTATAAATGTTTCTTCGATTTTCATTTTTTAATTTTTATTCATTTAAAGAAATTAATAACAACCTCTTTTATTCTACTTTTATCTGTATTGGTTAAATTTGATCCTGATGGCAAACATAATCCTTTTTCAAATAACTCTTCAGAGATCTTATTGCCATAATATGGATATTTTTCAAAAATTGGCTGAAGATGCATTGGTTTCCATAATGGTCTACTCGCTATACCAGATTTTTCAAAAGCAAGTCTTAAGCTTTCCCTTTCTTCTACTGTTTCAAGTAATATTGCATTCAGCCAATGATTAGAGAAAAAATCATCGTTTATATTATCAAAGAGCTTTACATTTTTAAATTCTTTAAAAATATCTTTGTAAAATAAATGATTTGCCTGTCTTAAATTAATATTCTCTTCTAAGATTTTCATTTGTCCAAGACCTATCCCCGCGCAAATATTACTCATTCTATAATTGTAGCCTATTTTACTATGCTGATAATGAACCTCTGCTTCTTTTGATTGAGTAGCATAAAAAATTGCGTTCTCCTTTTGTTCTTTATGTCTAACAATTAACGCACCACCGCTAGAAGTGGTAATAATTTTATTTCCATTGAAAGATAAAATACCAAAGACTCCAAAACTACCGCACTTTTTTCCCTTATAACTACTCCCTAATGCTTCAGCACTATCTTCAACAATCGGTATCTCATATTTATCAGCAATTAAATGTATTTCATCTACTTTATAAGGCATGCCATATAAATGAACCGCTATAATTGCTTTTGGCTTTTTCCCCTTTTTTATTCGATCTTTTATAGCAATTTCAAGATTTTCAGGGCAAATATTCCAAGTATCAACTTCGCTATCTACAAATATCGGAGATGCATTCTGATATAAAATTGGATTTGCTGAAGCCGAAAAAGTCATACTCTGACAAATTACCTCATCACCAGCTTTAACACCTAACAAAATTAATGCTAAATGTATAGCCGATGTACCTGAATTTGATGCTGCAACAAAGTATTCATTTCCAAAATAAGTCTGAAGTACATTTTCAAACTCATCTACATTTGGGCCTCCCGAAGTTATCCAGTTTGTTTTTAGAGCTTTCTGTATATATTCTTGCTCATAACCACTTTCTTGAGATAATGATAAATAAATCCTCTTATCTTTCATCACTTAAAAAACCAATAATCAGATGGATAACGTACATCATCATCAGTTACATTTGCTAATGGTAATGTAGAATAAGATATTACTTTTGAATTTTCTTCAAGAGATTCTATTGCATTTGCATAACCCGCAGGTATATGAACAATTTTGCTGTCAGATTCAGAAACAAAAATAGTCTCAATAATCAAATCCTTTGAAGGATTTTCCCAATCATCAATTTTTACGAAATGAATATTAAAAGAACCTGAAAGACAATAAAAATTCTTAGCATCTAGTTTATGCCCTTGCCAAGCACGAATTGGATTTTCCCCAGAATTACTTATAATATAAAATCTTTCAATATCTCTAAAACTAAAATCGTTTACATAAGATATGCTTCCTCGATGATCTGAGAATTTTCCTCCCTGAATTATTTTAGGTTCCATGGTTCAATCGTAAATTACTTTTTTTAGTAAATAAAATTTTAAAGAATAAAGGAGTAATAAAGGTAAAATTACAATTACGAATATAATTTCATCCTGAACTTTTTGGTAGAGAAAAATCGCTATTAAAGAAATTCCTGCTTGAACTAAAGCATAAAGAAGAGACACCAATCTATGCTGTATTTTATATTCATTACTAAGTACTTGATATAAATGCAATCTATGAGCTTCAAAAATATTTTGTTTAAGATAAAGTCTGTGCAGAATTGTACAAACTGCATCCACTCCATAAACAGCCAAAAATAACAACCAAATAACCGATTCTGTTTTTAGTATTAGTTCTAACACCAAATAAATTACCCAAAAAGCTATGGCAATACTTCCAACGTCTCCTGCAAAGCATTTTGCTTTTCTTCTGAAATTAAAAAATAAGAAAACTAAACTGGCCAGCATTACATATTTTATAAACATCCCATCTGTAAAAAACTGGATTTTTGTATTGACATACAATAATGATCCCATAACTACTAAAGTATAAAGGCCAGTGATACCATTAATTCCGTCCATAAAATTGTAAGCATTGATAAGCCCAATGGCTAAAATATATGTAATTCCAACTCCCCAAAACGGCATTAAATGGAATAAATTTAAATCTATAAAAATCAAAGTGATTGCAAGGAAATGAATGGAAATTCGAATCTTATTTGACAAACTTTGGATATCATCCCAAAAACTAACTAAGCTAACTAATGTTATACCAGTAAAGAAGAAAGAATTGTTATCAATATGCTGTACAAAATATAGCAAGGCTGAAAACCAAAAAATGATTCCTCCACCCCTTAACGTTATTTCTGTATGTGAACTCCTTTGGTTAGGTTTATCAATTATATTAAAACGATCAGCTACTCTAAAATATAGCAACATTATAGTCACTAATATAATTTCTAGAAATATGTATTCCATTTTTTGTTCTGATTCTTTAAATATTTAATTTATACTTTCTTTTTCTAAGTATTCTAGAACTGAATGAGGATTCCATTTTAAAAACGTTCTAGCTTTTGAATCATCAAATGTTAGATCTGATATAATCTTTTTTATTTTCGAAGAGTTAACAGGAAAACGATTGCCAAGGATATCTCCAATTTTACCAAGAAATAATGCAACATTAATCGGAAGATCAAATTGTTGTTTTTTATTTTTAGAAATCATTAAACTAAGCTGATTAAAATCTGGATGTATTCCATCAGTAATATTATAAATTCCTCCAACAGATTTGACAATTTTAATAAACAAAGCTACATCTTTTACTAAGATCATGCTTTTTTTTGCTTTGCCTCCACCAATATTAAAATAATAGCCTTTTTCGATAGCTTTTACCATTGCTCCAAGGTTACCGGGAGCTTTTTTACCCACCAATAATGGCAATCTTAAAATGGTACAGATTACATTATTTTCATGGCACCATTTTTTTACAATTTCTTCAGCTTTAATTTTACTTAATCCATAAGGGTCATTTGCTAATAATGGATGATTTTCATTAATATTTTTGCCTGTTTCTTGTCCGTAAACCGAAACAGAGCTTATAAAGACAAATTCTTTTGGCAAAGATTTTTCAAGTGCTTTTAATAAATTTGATGTTCCTAAAACATTTACATCATAAAATTTTTTTATTTCAGATTCAGTTTTTGGAACGGAGTGAGCTTTTCCAGCTGCATGAATAATTAGATCAAAATTTTCTATAAAATCAAGCTTATCTTTTTCTAAAGAAACTTGATAGTCAGCACTATTTCTAGAAAGTGTTTTGACATTAAAATCGCTAACCAATTCCTCTTTAATACTTGATCCTAAAAATCCATTTGCTCCTGTTAGAAGTGTATTAACCAAAACTTAAAATTTAAAAATTATAACCTAATTTAACCAATCTAATGAATGTTCATCAAAGAACAATTCTTCAAGCCAACCAGATATTGACATTTTATGATATAAATCTTCATTTATTTCTATAAAAGGCAATTCAAAAAAACCATAATCCAAACTAATATCGTTTCGATCAATTACATATATATTATTAGTATTGTAAAAAGGATATTGTTTAATATCAGTATTTGTAGTTATTAATTTTCTACTGCTTCCTAATGCCTCAAAAACTCTCATTGTCAATCCTCTTTGATTCGGATGATTTATATCTAAAATAACTTTAGAATCTTTATATAAATTAATTATTTCTTCATGTTTTAAACTCTTGAATGAAATGTTTTTATATTTAAATTTTTTAAACGATTCATCAAACAATTTAAAAAAGAAAAAAACTAACCTACTGGGAGAATAATAAAATGCAAAATTTTTAAGTTTCTTCTCTTTACACCACTTTGCTACGTTTTCACTAATAACATACCTATCTGAATGGGCAGTTCCTATGAAAAGTAAATCATACTTTGGATTATTATTAATTGCCAATTTATAATAATCGTCAGAAAAAAACAAAGGTCTAAATTCAAGATTATAAGTTTGCGAATCTTTTGAATCAAAAGTGTACTTTTTATCAAAATTATTCAAGATATTCACTCCATTTGGATTATTCTGAAAAGAATCAAAAGTATAGTATAAAAGAAAAATATTAGGATTTAACTCTCTAACTTTATCTATAAAATACTGGGGGATAACTTCTCCTTTAATCAAAAAAAAGTAATCGTAATTTTTACTTTCAATATCCTTTAAAATGTCTCTATAATAGTTAGAAATCTTAACATGATAGAGACTTCTTTTTAATCTGATTATTCCTTTTGTTAGTATTGAATTACTTGGCCTTTCATCATAATAATCAACATGAGCCCCCAACGATCTTAATTTATCTGCAATAATATTTTCATAATTAAATAATTTAACAGAAAAAAAAAGAATCCTCTTGTTTTCAAAACTATTCTTTTTTATCACTTTAGTAGACCTTTCTTTTTCATTTCCTCCAATGAAAGACTAAGTTTATCCTCTTGGATTTCTTGCTGTAATACCCATGCAGAAAATTTTTCAATACCTTCTTTAAAAAAAACTTTTGGTTCAAATCCTAATAGGGATTTAATTTTAGTTAAATCAGCAAAGTTATGACGTATATCTCCTAATCTAAATTTTCCAGTCACAGTTACAGGAACATTAATATCATATGCTTTAATCAATGAATTTGCAACCTCAAGAACATCTGTCGCAACACCAGTTCCTACGTTAAAAACATGTCCATTTGCTTCTTCTTTTTCAATTCCAAGAATTGTCGCATTTACAACATCATCAATAAACACAAAATCTCTTGTCTCTTTTCCGTCTTCAAAAATTTGAATTGGATTATTATTTCTAATTTGGGTTGAGAAAATAGACAAAATGCCTGTATACGGATTAGACAATGATTGTCCAGGACCATAAACATTTTGATATCTAAATCCTACTGGGGCTATACCTAGTGTAGGGCAAACAGTCATAATCATTTGCTCTTGATTTTGCTTTGTAATACCATAAACAGAAGAAGGATGAATTTTCGATTCTTCATCAGTAGATAATAACTCAAGTATTTTATTATCTTTATATGTTAGTTCAAAATTTCCAGCCAACATATCTTCTTCTTTTCTATGAGAAGGATAAACTATTCCTAACTCAGGATGTTTATATTTTCCTTCACCATAAATAGATCTAGAAGAAGCTATAACAATTTTTTCTATAGAATGATTGCTATTAGCCAAAATATCTAACATAATTGCAGTACCCTGAATATTAACTTCTGTATATTTTTCAATACAATACATTGATTGCCCAGTTCCTGTTTCGGCAGCAAAATGAACTATTACATTTTGATTTTGAATAGCTTTTGTCCAATCTTCTCTCGATGTAACTGTTCCATTTATAAATGCAACCTTATCTTTTATACTCTTAAATAGGGGAGAAGTTACTTCAGGATTCTCGCCATGTATTTGTTTAGAAAGATTATCTAAAACCGTAATTTTATGTCCTTTTTCTATTAGTTTTAGAGCAAGATTACTTCCAATAAATCCCGCACCTCCAGTAATTAATATATTTTTCATTATTATGATATGATTTGATTTTTTACTTTTTAATTAATTCCCATTTTTTTGTTTCAAAATTAAACTCTTTAATTGGTTTTGCCGGAGATCCAACGGCTATAACATTTGCTGGCAAACTTTTTGTCACTACTGAATTGGCTCCAACTATAGTTCCTTTACCTATTGTTACACCGGGCAAAACAGAAACGAATTCTCCTAACCAAACATTGTCTTCAATAAGAATAGGTTTTGAATACATTTTCCTGTCCTTTGGAATAGAATCTGGATCACTATCTAACTCATCACCAGAATAACTTCCATGCGAACAATCTGAAATATAAACTTTACTAGCAATTAACACATTATCTCCAATTATTACACTTTCCATTGCCGTTATATGCACATAATCATTCATCTGAAAATTTCTCCCAATAAATAATGCTTTATTACCGTTCAAAGGGTATGCTTCAATACGGCAACCAAATCCTGTAGTAAAACCTTTAGAAACCTGAATAAATTTTTTTCCTCTTATATCTATTGGAAACCTAATAATTCTTGCATTTTTAAAAACAAACTTAGTTCTTAATAAAAATATGAACATTTTTATTAAACCTAGTAAGGTATAACTTTTCATAATGCTCTAAGTTTATTAAAATACCTCAAATAAATAATGTTTTTTTTAGTTATAATTTTATTCATAATCAGATAAAACAAAATTCTCTCAGCTTTAGAAAGTTTATTCTTTAAAACCAAATCTTCATTAAGTATAGTGATAAAAAAAGGGAATTCGAAAATTTTATTTAAAAGATTTTGTTTTACTTCTTTATTTCCCTTATTGACAACTATACTATAAATAACAGAAAAAACCATCCTTAGATATAGAATTTTAAATTGTTCATAAAATAGATTTTTCTCATTTTCATTTTGTAAAAAAATCATCAAATCGTCTAAAACATAAATCTTATCCAAAATCTTTGGAGATATTGTTTTCATTATAGATCCATCTCTTTGTCTATATCCTATTAAGGTATCCTCAATCTTTGAAATTTTTCTAGAATAAAAAAATGATTTAAATATAAAATCCAAATCTTCAAACCATATACCTTCTTTAAATTTTAAAGCATTTTCACTTAGAAATTCTCTTCTAAACATTTTATTCCAAACTGCAAAGGATATGTCATTTTCGAACAACTTATTCATTTTATCTTCTAAAGTAATAAGATCTTCATGAAAATTAACGCGATCTAATCTTAATTTCTTTTTCTCTAAAATCAAAAATTCGTAGTAAGGTGCTACAACTATATCTGATGTTTTTTCTACAGCCTTTTCATACATTTTATAGATAGTATTTTTACTCTCTATGTAATCATCACTATCAAAGAAAATAACATACTCTCCTTTAGCAAATTGTAAACCAAAATTCCTTGCAGAACTTAATCCACCGTTTTCTTTTCTATATAAAGTAACATTACTAAAACGATTTGAAAAATCAATTGCAATGTCGATTGAAGAATCTTTTGAACCATCATCAACTAATATCACTTCACAACCATCTTCTAGTGGTAATAAGCTCAACAAAAATTGATGAAAATACTCTTCAACATTGTAGAAAGGAACGACAACACTTACTTTGCAAATATTTATACTCATAAAACTTTATCTGATTTTTATTCGATCGGCTATATTAAAAATGATTGGCCATAATAAAATAGTTCCTGTAGCGTACCACATATTACTAAATGTACACAACAGGATTATTGAATTTAAGGATGCCAAAGATGTAAAATAATAAATACTGCTCTTTTTTACTAATAAAGGGTAAATTATAGAGCTGATCATCATAGTTAAATACATGAAGATCAAACCAAAGGATCCTAGAAAAAAATATGCGGGAAAATAAATAGTCGAAGCGTTCAAAATTGGCGTAACTAGATAGTTTTCGCCATCACTATTTTCCATCATGTCAGTATATCCAAATAATGCCACAAGCCTTTTACTTAGAAAATCTGGAAATAACTGACTTGTTATAAAAATGCCAACATTGTTAACAAGGAACTGATCTTTCTTTTCATTAATAATATTTTGAAGATTCCCGATTGGCGAAATAAGATATATGTAGCTCCAATAAAACTCACCTGGAATACCACTATCTATAAAAGTATCGGTCGCCCCTCCTACTCTCAATAAATATTCTTTATCTTCTTTACTTTGTTCCTGTCTTACGTTTCCAACAACACCAAATAGATATAACACTAGCCCCAATACCACAATTGGTTTAATAATAGTTTTTATACTTATTTTTTTTAATTGCATTAGAAATATAAAGATCATGGCAGAAAATACGATCATAAAAGCACCACGATTCATCACTAATATGTATGGAAATAAAGTCAATATGAAAAAAAACAAGTTCTTTTTCTTTTTATTGCACAAGTAAAAATTAAACATCAATATTGAAAAAAAAATATTAAATGTACTGAGTATTACATGAAAAGTAGGAATACCATTAAAATCTTGATAAGAATATGATGAATTTAGAAATGTAGTTACTATAGGTATACTTCTCTCATATGAAAACTCCAAGAAATAGCCTACAAAAATAAACAATAATGATTTTTTTACAAAAGATGGCTTTAAGTTTACCTCATTAACAGGAATTCTTAATGTTTTTAATTGTATAAAACTTAAGCCTAATGCGATAAGAATTGTTATAAATAAAAAATATAATAAAAATCCATTTAATTCTGGAAATAGATCTGACCATCCTATTTGGTATAATATAAGTATCAATGCAAATGAAGTTGCATATACAAAACAAGGAAGATATAATATTTTATTACTCATAATTTATCTATCAAAGAAAATTTGCTTTAGCCATTCTTCTAAAGAAAGTACAATTTTCTGATCTTGTTTAAATTCAGCTTCAAAAAAATCTTTATCTATTTTTATATTCTCCAAATCAAATAGCGCAACCATCCCAGACTTTTCTACAAGTTTATCACTTTTATAGAAAACATTATTCGTTGCTACTTTAGTACAAAAAGCTAACGATTCAATGACCCTCATTGCTAATCCTGTTTGTCTAGAATTGCTAACATCAACCATTATTCTTGTATTCGAAAGCGTTTGAAGATATTCAGATCTATTCATATGAATAAAGGAAACAATTGATCTATCCAATTTTCTTCCTTTCAAAAAATACTTAACTCGAGTAGTAAAAGGCATATATAAAAATGGCTTTAAAGAATAGCCATTTATCTCACAGAATTTTTTAAATTTTAATATTGCTTCATATCTTTCCTCAAAGAAAAATCCCATAAAAAAGAAGTCGAACTTTATTTTTTTCTCTTTTAAATGATATTCTTCTATATCTTTTGTATAAAATAAAGGGACGTATTTAATTTTAAAGTCATCACTATCTTTAAAATCAAATGTTTTTACACTGTCAAAAAATGGAATAAGATTTTGAAAAGTATTTGTTCTCTCTGAGTCCCATTGATACATTAACGTTTTGCTCTCTGGATTAATTCGCTTAAAACTCTCTAAAAAAGATTTAGGCATCAAATAACCTCTTATTACAAATAAATAATCGTAATGTTTGTTATTAATCGATTTTAATATTTTTTCGTAGTGATTAATTTGGTATTTTTCTAAGTATCTATTAAAAAAATTATTTATAAAATTGAAATCAAAACCATATGATCTTTCAGGAAAAAAATCCACTGACGCGCCATTTTTTTTGAAGTTTTCCATAATCATATTTTCATAATCGTGAAATTTTGGTCCAATAAACAATATTTTTTTTTTACTAAAATCCATTTTTTTTGAATATTTTTTTTGAAGTTTAAAATTTAGTTTATCGACCTCTTATAAATAATTCTTTGTAAGGTGCCTTTATTTTTAAGCCCTAAAAATTTAGCTACTAATTTTTTATTCTCACTACTCAAGTTATGTTTATAAAGCTCATTATATTTTTGAACTTGCAGAATATTGGGCAATAAATAATTTCTATTCTTCACTCTTGAAACAAAACCTTTAACCCTGTCAAAAAAAGTATTTTTTTCTTTAATGGTTACACTATTTGAATGGGTTCTATAATACATTAATTGTTCATTAATAAAAATTGGCTCGCCAAACCCATAAGCAATTAGTGCTATTAAATAATCATGCATTATGATATCCTGCATATCGCAACGCATAAGTTCATCTTTCATGGCTTTGTTAATAAGACATGTACATCCTGTTACAATATTAAAAATAAGGAGTTTTTTAAAATTGAATTTTTCTGCAAAAAAACCATGTAGTTCCCAAAATGAAGGAAAAACCGCTTGTCCATCCTCATCAATTAAAGATAAGTCATGAAAAACCAATAGCGGCTTTGTACTATCATTTTTAACTACATTCATTTGCTTCTCTATTTTATAAGTAAACCAAATATCATCTTGATCTGATAAGAAAATATATTCATTAGAAGCTAAAGAGATTGCATATTTAAAAGATTTATTGGATCCTAAATTTTTCTCATTAAAAAAAAGTTTAATGATGTCATTTCTCCTTTGATATTCTTGCAAAATATCTCGAGTTGAATCTGTTGAACAATCATCTACAATAATAATTTCATCAATCGGGTATGTTTGCTTTAATATAGAATCTAATTGTTTTTCTATATATAAGCTTCCGTTATAAGAACATAATACGACACTTACTTTTTTTATTTCTCCTGACATTATTATTTAAATTCTCTTAAATTAGTTCTTGATGATTATATTATTTTTTAGATTCCGTTAGAATTTCGCAAAAGCATTGATCAATTAAATTATCCCAATAAAATTTAGAAATTCCATTCTTAACTTTTTCTTTTTTTTTCGCCAAAATTGATTTATCAAATTTTTTTACAAAATCATTCCAGTCATTAAATTTCTCAAAGAATGCCATATCTTGACTTTCAAAAACATTTTTTAATTCCTTTAAAGGAGTAGATAAAAACGGAATTCCAGCAGTTATATAAAATGAAGCTTTTGTAGGATAGCAAAGATTATAATAAAACTTTTCTTCATCATAAGGAATTATTCCTAAGTCACACACAGAGACTATATTTTGAGCGGTATTTTCATCAAAATCTCCTAAATAAATAATATTTTGTGGTAGATCTATTTCATTTAACCATTCTCCCCATATCCCAATAAGTACCAAAATACTATCTGGATTTTGCAAAAAAACCTCGATAATTGGTTCTATTTGCCTACCCTTATTTAAACTGCCAGCGTAAACATATTTTGTACTATCACTACTAATCCATTTTTGATTGTTTAAAAAAGATTTATTACTTATGAGTTTTGGCCCTCCATTAATAACAACATTTGAATGGTCATGCTGTATATTATATTTTTCGTTTACAAACCTTCTCATCTCTGTAGAAGCAAAAATATAATAACAATTAGGAATACTGTATAAGACATCTTCCAGCTTAAGCATAGACTGCAGTACAGGTAAATCTAAATCAATAGCCTGTTCATATGGCAAGTCATTAACCTCGATAATTAATTTATTTTTACTAGAAATCCCTGCTAAAATAGATTTGAAAATTTTTCTACTTATTTTTTTTGTTAATAAAGGAAAAAGTAAAGTTATTGCCGATTGATGAACTATAATTGTATTATTCTTTTTACATAAAAGAAACAACAAAAAAATAATTCCTTTCCAAATTCTTTTAAGTATGTTATTTCTATATAAGTACATATTAAGCCTTAGAGTTTCAAAATGGCTCACCTTATTTGAAAATGCCAAATTTCTAGCCATACCCCCTTCATTTATTTCATCTGACAAATATGTTATATAATAAGTACCTCCCATAAAAATTAGATATTCTTTATAGTTTTAATCTGCATAAAAACATTTTTTAGTTTGAAATTTTCTTTTTCAAATAATATCAAACCTTTATTTTTAAGAACGATAAAAAACGAAACTCCAATAATTATTTCTGTAAACAGATAACTTATACTCGTGCCTATATAGCTAAAATAATATGCCATTATTACGTTTAAGATTAGACTTAAACATGCCGCAAAACTAGTAATCCTTAAAAATAATTTATCCATATTTAAATTTAGCATCGTCTGTACCCCCATGATGCTGCTCATAGATGATAGAAATGGTAGAAAACTTAAAATTTGAATGGCTATAACTGAACCTTCAAAACTTTTACCATAAATAATAAAAACAATTAATGGCGCTAAAACGAGAATCCCTAAACACACTAATACTGAAAAATAAAAAACAATAGGAAGAATTTTTCTAAGCTTTAATAACCCAGCTTCTTTGCTTTCTGAAAAAGCACGGCCGATATATGGATAAAGTGATGATGCTAAAGGAATATTGACAACACTTTGTACAATCAATATAAAACTAACTGCTGTTGTGTAAAAACCAATTGACTTTGTTTTAGCAAAAAAACCAAGAATTATAATATTAGTAGTTGTATATAATGAAAAGATTATTGATGAAAAAAAAACCAATCTAACTTCTTTTAGTAATTGAAGTGAATGTTTTATTGAATAAAAAGTGAACTTAATATTGAATACAAATAAAACATAGAAGAAAGAAACAATGCTAATTAAAAAATTACTAAAGACCCCAATAGCAACGTACAAAACTAAATCGTCTTTTTCGGAAATCAGAAGTAAAATTAGACTTGCATTAATTACACCTTTTATTATTGTCATCACACTTAATATAGATAACTTCTGTAACCCTTGAAAAATATATTGAGGAGTTAAAAACGCAGAAACAACATTTAGGAATAAAACCAAAGACAATAAAAAATTTTCCTGCAAAAGGGATATAAAACTAATACAAATTCCAAAAAAAATAGCCGTAACAACTAATAATATGAGTCTAGCACAGATTACTTCAGAAAAAACTTTTGACCGTACTTCCAAATTATCTGGATCAACAGCAATTTTTCGAGTTGCTGTAAAATCAAATCCATAATTTACAATTAAAATAAAATAAGTGATAAATGCAGTTATGTAATTGATAATACCAAAACCATCAGGACCTAAAATCCTTGAAACAAATGGTATTGTTATTAAGGGAAAGATATAATTGACAATTTGAACTAATCCTAACGAAGCAATATTATTAAGAAGTGTACGATTTTTAGAATAGGTCATTCTACGATTGATTTATATAAAAGAAAAGCTTTAGTTTGCAAATAGTAAATTTAGGCGTCTCTTAATCAACTGGACAAAAGTATTTTTATCTTCCTGATAATAATTCCCAATTTTCAAATAATTCGCTCTATAGCACCGTGCTTTTTTCGTTATATTGTTGAATATACTTTGATTTCTTTTTGCTTTCTCGTTGGTATATTTTTGCTTTTGCTCATCAATTGAAACTTGATGTACATAATGATTTTGATGAATAGCAACAATATTATTTAAAAATTTAATCTTCATGCCCTTCTGTCTTATTCGAAATATTAAATCATCATCATCATAGCCAAAGCCATTAGAATATCTTGAATCGAATCCTCCTAGATCAACCAAATCACTTGTCATTAAAGCTGTACAAAAATGATAGGCACCTGGACGATGTTGAGAATGATTATACCAGCCTAGCCCTCCATCAGTTTTTACAACATAGGAGTTTTCTTCAATAATTGAAGAAATATTTTCTCGATCAAAAAAAAGCAAATCATCATCTGTATTCTTTTTATCTAGAGAAAAACACCCAAATGACAAATAATGATTTTCTTTTAAATTTTCATTAACATATTGTAAGATATCTCCAAAATGATAGCATTCAGGATTTTGAATAATTATTTTATCCCCTATTGCTTCTTCGAAACCAATATTAAATGGAATACATGGGTTACTATACCATTTATTTTCCTTTTCTAAACGGATTACCCTCAAAAAAGGAAAATCTTTCTGCAAATCCTCTAATCTTTCATTATCGTCACTTCCATCATCAACAACAATTACTTCAAAATCAATTTTTCCATAATTTAAACTAATACTTTGTAAAGTGCGAACAAAAAGTCTTTTCCTATTATAATAAGCCGTAACTATTGAAATCATTTTAATTTAAGTATTGTGAGTAAATAGAAGAATGTTCTGAAATCCATTTCTTCTGATTTTCCAACATATTTTTATAATCAGGAACTTCATAATCAAAATCTTTTCTAATACTTACAAGACTTTTATCTACCTTGTAATCTCCATTCTTCTCGATTAAAATGATACTATCCTTATAAATAGAGTTAAATAAAGAAATTAAACTATATTTATCAATTTTAGATTTTGGAGCTATTTGAATTAATCCAGTTATATTTTGCTTTATAATTTCACTAACAACTTTTGCAAGCTCTAAGGTTGTAACTCCCGACCAATATGCTTCGGTGAAACCTTTTATATTACTCCCTTCTGATTGCATCATAAACCAGTGAAAAAGACCAATCCCATTATGATTTAATTCAGGTCCTATAATGGATGTACGAATTGTTACATCCTTACTATTATTTAACTCGCCTAATGCTTTTGATTGAGCATAAAATCCTAAACCATCTTTAAAATCTTGCTCGTTATAGTTTCCTTTTTTTCCTGAAAACACGCAGTCCGTACTAATATGAATGACCTTAATATTAGTATCATAGGTAATCTCTTCTAAATAATGAGGAAAATAACTATTAAACCAGATCGCTTTTGCTGGATTATCCTCAGCTTCTTTATTTAAAATTCCGATACAATTTACAACATAATCAAATTGATTATCAATAATTATAGAAGATAAAGCCTTTGTGTCAGAAATATCAATGTTAAAAATTTTCTCCCCATTTTCAATGTTTCGTGCTATTCCATAAACATCAAATTCCCTGTTTTTATTAAAGTAATTAAAAATCATATGGCCAGCCATACCTTTTATTCCTATAACTAAGATTTTTTTCATAGATCCTATTTGTTCCAAATTACTTGATTAACAATAGAGGTATAACTCTGAATTGCTTTAATAACACGATCTGAAGTATTTGTAACTAAATACTCTTTTGGTAATTCTATATTTGAATCAAATAATCCTTTGGCAATTTTAATAGAATTTAATATTTGCTCCGAAGATATGCCACCTAAAACGATTGTTCCTGAGTCAATAGCTTCAGGTCGCTCAGTACTTGTTCTAATGCTTACTGCCGGAAATCCCATCATAGCAGATTCCTCACTTATTGTACCACTGTCAGAAAGAACTATATAAGCATTTTTTTGTAAATTAACATAATCGAAAAAACCCAATGGGGGCACATTAGAAATCAACGAATGAAATTTTATTTTCTTCTTTTCTATGCGATTTCTAGTTCGAGGATGTGTTGAAAATATAATTGGCATCTTATAATGATCGGCAACTGTATTTAATGAATTTGCCAGCACTTCAAAATTATCGTTCAAATCGATGTTTTCTTCACGATGTGCACTTACTACAATATAATTGTCTTTCTTTAAATTTAATCTATCAACAACATCGCTGTTTAATATGTTTTCATTATGCTTTATTAAAATTTCGTTTAAAGGAGACCCCGTAAGAAAAACATGATCTTTTCTAAATCCTTCACTCAACAAATAACGACGACTATTTTCCGTATAAGTCAAATTAATATCACTAATATGATCTGAAATTTTACGATTAATTTCCTCTGGAACATTCTGATCAAAACATCTATTCCCTGCTTCCATATGGAAAATAGGAATTTTTAACCTCTTTGCAGCAATAGTACTTAAAACACTATTAGTATCTCCAAGGACTAATAAAGCATCAGGTAATTCCTTTGCTAATATTTCGTATGATTTAGAAATCACATTACCAATGGTTTCTCCTAAATGCAGCCCAGAGACATTCAAAAAGAAATCAGGCTTTCTTAAACCTAAATCCTCAAAAAAAATCTCGTTTAGCTCGTAATCATAATTCTGACCAGTATGAATTAAAATATGGTCAAAATATATATCACATTTTTTTATACATTCAGCCAGACGAATAATTTCTGGTCTAGTACCTAAAATGGTAGCAACTTTTAACTTTGTCATAAAATATTGAATGAATTTCTATTCAATTAAACTTTCAAAAAACTATAAAAATATCTCTTAATATGGCTAATTACTAAATAAATTAAGCTTATTTAATAACTTTTTTACGCCTTCAACATCTTCTCTTTTCGTATTATGCGAATTATAATCATCTATCTCAGATTTAATTTCTTGGCCTTGTGAAAAATATTTAGCATAATTTAAATCTCTGTTATCTGCGGGTATACGGTAAAAATCCCCCATATCTTCAGCTTTCATCATTTCTTCTCTAGTGCATAAAGTTTCATACAATTTTTCTCCATGCCTAGTTCCAATAATATTAAATTTACAATCTATGTTTTTTAATTGACATATTGCCTGTGCTAAATCTCCAATAGTTGCAGCTGGCGCTTTATTTACAAATAGGTCTCCCGGCTTACCATGTTCAAACGCAAAAAGAACTAATTCTACAGCTTCTTCAAGAGACATTAAAAAACGCGTCATATTTGGATCTGTAATTGTTAGAACCTCTCCTTTTTGAATTTGCGATAGAAATAATGGAATTACTGAACCCCGAGAAGCCATTACATTTCCATAACGGGTTAAACAAACAATCGTTTCTTTCAAGTTACGAGCCTCCGCCACAGCTACTTTCTCCATCATTGCTTTTGAAATTCCCATTGCATTGATTGGGTAAGCTGCTTTATCTGTAGATAGGCAAATTACCTTTTTCACATTATTTGCCGCTGCTGCTCGTATAACGTTTTGTGTCCCTTCAACATTTGTTTTTACAGCTTGCATTGGAAAAAATTCACAAGAAGGAACTTGCTTTAAAGCAGCCGCATGAAACACATAATCGACACCAGTCATTGCATACTCAATGCTATTATAATCCCTTACATCACCAATAAAATATTTTATTTTATCATTCTTATATGAGTTACGCATGTCATCTTGTTTTTTTTCATCACGTGAAAAAATTCGTATCTCTCTAAAATGGTCAGTATCTAAGAAGCGATTCAAAACAGCAGATCCAAATGAACCAGTGCCTCCAGTAATTAACAAAACTTTATCTTTAAACATAATTACTATTTATTTCAATTTGATAATATTAAGGTGATAATTATAGTGTATAATAATCGACAAACCTATCTACTTATTTCTTTTATTATACGTTTGAATATAAGAAATAGGACGGTTAAAAATACTGCAATTCCTCCACCTAAAATTAAACCTTTTAATTTCCCAAAACGTTCTTTATTCAACGGAAGTATGGGTCTGTCTATAACTTGTATTAAAGGAGTTTCTTTTCTCAAAGTTACCTTAGCCAGTTCACTTTGCTTTACTAGTTCCGTTAATAAAGCTGTATTAGCCTGTACATCAACTTGACGACGAACTGAAGGTGTCTTTTTTACATTTAAAGCCGGATTAAGCATAAAAGTATTATCATTTGCGACAGCAACTCCAGTAATTGCGCTGTTTAATTCTCTACGAATTGAATCTGTTTGACGTTGAAGAATTTCCATGTTCATTCGTGCTTTTTTACTACGTGTATTTACATAGAATTTCCCAACTTCTTTAGCTAAAGCTTCACAGAAATAAAAAGAAAACATTTCGTTGGTAGATCTTATATCCATTGAAACAATTGATGTTTTTTTATCTCTTTGACCAATAGATAATGACGTATTTATAAGGTTTTGATGCATGATCCCCATAATACTATCCTGAAGCCTAGTAAACGAGCTGTTAGCTTTTTCTGGCAAAAACTGTATTGCTTTTAATTCAGGATCATTCTTCCATTTTTCCCTCCATCCATTAATTCCAATATACATTTCCGCCAAAGAAATTTTTTTTCCATCTATTATTACCGGACTCATTAAAGTTTGGGAAATCATCGTTCTGGATTTAAACAGTTCATTAAGATTTGAGCCTGTAAAAATACTACCTCCTCCACCTCCGAGATCGAAACCTAAAGTACTCGCTAAACCAAAGGCTCCACCTAATCCTCCACCTCCTTTATCATCTTCTAAAGCAAAAGACAAAGTAGCGGTATAGATTGTTTTTTTAAAATATGTATATGTTAATCCTATACCAGCCCCTAGTATTCCAGCTAAAACAATTAACTTCCATTTAAACAGTAAATATGAATACCATTCTTTAACTTTTTGTAACAATTCTTTCAACGAAATTTCTTCGTTTTCTACTGGTCTATTATTCATAAAAACAATTATTTAAAAGCAGTCACAATTAATAATGCTAAACTAGCAAACGCAGTTCCTAGCCCTGCCCATTCTCCAGCACTCATCTTTTTCTTCTCTGGTCTTTCAGGCACAACAATTTGTGAATCAGGCTCTACTTTTGGGTAAGATTTAAAAAACAAAAATGAGGTTGTTACAGCCGCTTTTCCATTAGGATATATAATATATGCCTTTCTTTTCCAACCCTTACTATCTACACCTCCTACAGAATTAATATAATACTTAAATCCTTTTCCATTTCTATACGGTATCTCAGATGTTAATAACACATTACCAGTAACTTTTACTCCTTCATTATATACAGAAACTTCAATTTCATCCCCCGGAAATAATGTCACATTTGAATAATGATTTTTATCTTTTACAATTTTTTCCCAATTAACAGGTATAGTAGTATACTTTAACTCGTCTCTTAACTTTTTTGATAATTTAGATTTAAGTGTATCTTTAGTTTTAATATTTGATTCTTCTACAATTCCTTCTTTTTTCTCAGATGTTTCTTTTTTCTCTAAATTAAGATTTACACTTTCCAATTGCTCTAATTGTTCTTCCTTAATTGGTCTTTTTATTTTCATACCATCCAAATTTGCAATAGATGTTAATCCTCCTGCTCTCATTACTACATTATAGACCTTCTCCTTTTTATTGGCTAATACGTATTTTCCAGGATAAGTAACAGCTCCACTTACTTTAACCATCTCAGGTTTTTCATAAACTGCCATTCGACGAATATTGATAACATCAAACGGTCTTAGAACAAAATTTTTAATTTGTTCATTATTATCTGATGTTATCTCTAGTTCAACCAGTTCTATGCGTTTTGGATCTGCATCATCTATAGCATCCGATTTTATCATTCTGGCAACTTCAACTCTTTTTGAAGCTGAACCTGTTAATCCTCCAACTTGAATTACTAAATCATTTAAAGTAAGATTCTCAAAGTACTCGTACTCTCCAGGATTTTTTACTTCTCCATCTATTGTAATTTTGTATTCTTCTCTAAAATCTAAAATAGAATACACTGTAACCACATCTTCTCTTTTTAATTCGATGTCAGCATTTAAATCGCCAGATAAAGCAGCTCCTAAATCTACATTAACAATTTCTGTAGTTAAGTCTGTTTTCAAACGAATAATTCTTGCCCGCTTACTATATGCGTCTTCTTTTAATCCTTCTGCTCTTGTAACAAGATCCGAAATCCTCATCCCTTCATTAAAAGAGTAGTAATCTGGTCTAAAAACAGCTCCTTCAATTTTAATACGATTTTCAAATCGATTTAAAATCTTAGTAACTCTGAAAACGTCACCTGATTTAGGTTCATATATATCATATTGACTTTCATTTATGTCATTTACCTTAAATTCTTTTCCTGTTTTTTGCAAAACATTTACAGAAGCTGTATAAGCAAATTCATTAAACCCCGAAGCAAAATTCAATAAATCAGAAAACTTTTCCCCTTTTCTCATCTCAAAAAGCCCAGGCCTCTTCACCTCTCCTTCAACAGTAACTCTTTGACTATAGGCAGGAATTCTGATTACATCATTTTCTTTTAAGGCCACATTATCAGATTGGTCCCCTTTAACTAAAAATCTATAAATGTCAATATTTTTATAAACCTTATTATTTCGTATTAATTCAATATTTCTATAACTTCCATTTTTACCTGGTCCCCCAGCTAAATGCAAAGCATTATATACCGTTGATAATGAAGAAATTGAATAATTCCCTGGTTGTTTGCCTCCTACAATTGTTACTTTAATAGTACGTATTTTTCCTAAACTAATGCTTACCTGAGATTGTCCTGAACGAACTGTACTATAAACTTTAGCAATTGCAGCTTTTACTTTTTGTGTTACTGCCTCAATAGACATTCCTGAAACTGAAATCTGTCCTACATAATCAATTGTAATTTTTCCTTCAACACTTACAGGAACATTGGCATTATACTCTTGAACACCATAAACACTCACCTGCAATTCATCGCCAGGCCCAAGAATATAGTTCATAGGAGTGGCAACGTTTAAATCTGGTTCGAAATTTAAAGTAGGATTATCAAATAGCTCCGATCCAAAAATCAATGCATTTAGAGAATCCTTAATCTTTTCGTTTCTAATTTTTTCTTGTTTTCTGCCAAACTCTGAATCCTTATCACCAGCTTTTAATTTACTATCCTTATTTTTATCTTTTCCACCGTCTTTTACATTTTTCTTTTCATAATCATTAAGCTTAATTTTAAGTTTATTAAACTCTGTCTGACTCATCCCTTTCGAAAGCACCATCGATTCAACTTGATCAATAGTTGCATTATTACTTTTTAGCTGAGCACTAATTTTTGCTAAATCATCATCAGATAAGTAATCAACTTTTACTGTACTTAAATCTTTAGATTTCATAATATCTTGTGCTGTAGCATCAAAAGTAATTAATGCAAAAAACAGGGTAAGAACGTATAATATTTTTTTCATACTAAAGGAAAAATTATTTTAAAGATATTTTTTATGAGTATTGTTTTTGATAATAATCCTTATAAGATCCCGAAGTAACACTTTCAAGCCATTCCTGATTATTAAGGTACCAATTTATAGTCTTTTCTAATCCTTCTTCAAAAGTTACTGAAGGTTTCCAGCCTAATTCTTTATTAATTTTCGAGGCATCAATAGCATAACGCAAATCATGACCTGGTCTATCTTTTACGTATGTAATTAATTCTTGAGAAGTACCTTCTACACGTCCTAATTTCCCATCCATTATTTTACATAGTAACTTAACCAGATCTATATTTTTCCATTCATTAAATCCACCAATATTATAAGTTTCATTATTTTTACCTTCATGAAAAACTAAATCTATTGCTATTGCATGATCTTCTACAAACAACCAATCTCTTGTATAATTTCCATCTCCATATACCGGCAAAGGTTTACTATTAATAATATTATTTATAAAAAGTGGAATTAATTTTTCAGGAAAATGATATGACCCATAATTGTTTGAACAGTTTGTTACAACATATGGTACCCCATAAGTTTCGCCATAAGCTCTAACAAAATGGTCAGAACTTGCTTTTGAAGCCGAGTAAGGAGAATTTGGATCGTAAGGCGTATTCTCTGTAAATAGACCTGTAGAGCCTAAAGAACCGTAAACTTCATCAGTACTTATATGATAAAATCTTTTATCTTCAAAATTACCTTTCCATTGATTTTTAGCTGCGTTTAATAGATTCATTGTTCCAATAACATTGGTTTTAACAAATGCTAATGGATCTTCAATTGAACGATCGACATGAGATTCTGCTGCTAAATGTAAAACACCATCGAAGTTATGAAGTTTAAAAAGTTCGTTTATAAAACCTTCATCAACAATATCCCCTTTTACAAAAGTATAATTTGAATTACTCTCAATATCTTTTATATTTTCCAGATTTCCGGCATATGTTAAAGCATCTAAATTAAAAATCTGATATTGTGAATATTTATTTACAAAACGTCTTACTACATGAGACCCAATAAAACCAGCACCGCCAGTTATTAGAATTTTTTTCATTTTTAAATGCTTTTAATTAATTTAATAAATCTGATTTTTGTTTTTCCAATTCGTTATATATATCCTTCACATCTTGCGAATTTTCTTTCTGTAAAATCAAATTAGCAGTATCTGTGTGTACAAAAATAGTATTTCGTAATCCTAAAAAAGTAGTATGACTATCGCATCCTATTACCATATTCCCATTCGAATCTATAGGATGTCCTTTTGAAACTAAATATTCGTATACCGATTCGAAAGAGCCTAAGTCTGACCAAGAAAAAGATGCTGGAACTACCTTAATCTTTTTGCTTCTTTCCATTACAGCATAATCAATACTTATTGATGGAATTTGCAGAGATAATTCTAAATTTAAAAACCCTTCCTTAGAAGCTTCCCATGCTATTTTAGATTTTTCATAAATATCTGGTTGAAATTGCTTTAACTCCTCTAAAAGCACATTTGCTTTAAAGCAAAACATACCGCTATTCCATAAAAAATTTCCTCTTGCAATAAACTCTTTAGCTGTAGTTTCATTTGGTTTTTCTCGAAATGACAATACTTTATCTCCTTTTGATTCAATATACCCATAACCTGTTTCTGGCTTTGTTGGGATAATTCCAAAAGTGACTATGAAACCTTCTTTTGCTTTAGAAATTGCCTCATTAATTGCATTATCGTAATCTTCTATTTTATCAATTATATGATCAGAAGGAGTAACAATTAATATATCGTCTGGTTTTGAAGCAAAAGCTGCAAAAGCAATTGCCGCAGCCGTATTTCGAGGTGTTGCTTCTACGATGTTGGTATAAGAAGTTTGAGTTTTATTCATCACCTTTCCACTTAAATGATGATTGTCTATATTTCCTACTACCATTACCTTATCAGCTAAATGACTATTACGTTCTACAGTCATTTCGAATAAAGATTTCCCTTCAAATATTTCTAAATATTGTTTAGGTTGGCTTTTGCGGGAAAGAGGCCATAATCTACTGCCTACCCCTCCTGTTAAAACCACATGTATTATTGAATTATTTTTTTCCATTTTCTCTAAAAATAAAAAAAGGTTTTTTAGCGCTATAATCTATTATCAGCTATTGCCCCTAAAACTCCTTTTACATCATACAATAAACTATTTGATTTTTGCAATTTAGCGAAATCTAATTCTAAAAATTCAGCATGTGAAACTCCAAGAACTATTGCATCAAATTTATTGTTTGGAATAGAGTCTAATGTTACTAAATTATATTCTTTTATTACATCATGTGCATTTGCAAGGGGATCAAATATGGTAACTAAAATTCCATATTCCTTTAGAGCCTTAACAACATCCACAATTTTAGTATTTCTTACGTCTGGGCAATTTTCTTTGAAAGTAATACCAAGCATTAACAATTCAGCTCCATTAACCGAAATACCTTTTTTTATCATTAACTTCACTATTTGTGAAGCTACATATTCGCCCATGCTATCGTTTAAACGTCTTCCTGCTAAAATTATTTCAGGGTGATAACCAAATTCTTGTGCCCTTTGTGCTAAGTAGTACGGATCCACACCAATACAATGTCCACCGACAAGACCTGGTTTAAATGGCAAAAAATTCCATTTTGTAGATGCCGCTGTTAATACTTCCTGAGTATCGATATTCATTAAATTGAAGATCTTAGCTAATTCGTTAACAAAAGCGATATTAATATCTCGTTGAGAGTTCTCAATAACTTTCGCTGCTTCCGCTACTTTTATTGTTGGAGCCAAATGAGTTCCAGCAGTAATTACAGACTTATATAAAGCATCAACTTTTAAACCTATTTCTGGAGTTGAGCCTGATGTTACTTTTAGAATTTTTTCAACTGTATGCTCTTTATCACCTGGATTAATCCTTTCTGGCGAATATCCTGCGAAAAAATCTTCATTGAATTTCAATCCTGAAACCTGCTCTAGAACTGGTACACATTGTTCTTCTGTCACTCCAGGATAAACCGTAGATTCGTAAATAACTATATCTCCTCTTTTTAAAACTTTCCCAACTGTTTCACTTGATTTATAAAGAGGCGTTAAATCTGGCCTATTATTTTTGTCTACGGGAGTAGGAACGGTGACTATATAATAGTTACACTCAGCAATATCATTTATAGAGGTAGTACAATATAACCCTTTTTCATTTGATTTATCTACTAAAACACTTTGTAAAACATCATCCTCTACTTCTAAAGTAGCATCTGTTCCCGATTTTAAAGAACTAACTCTCGATTCATTTATATCAAAACCAATAACTGGATATTTTGTAGCAAATAGTCTAGCTAAAGGCAATCCTACATAACCTAAACCTATAACCGCAATCTTTACATTATTTTCCAACTTCATATTTTTTAATTTAATCTGGTCACTACAATTCACGGCTTCGCCGTTCTCAGTCACATAACTCTGACTCAGATACCTAAAATAATGATTTTCGCGCAAATATAGTACAATAACTCTAGTTATTCAATACGGTTTCCCGTAATACTCAAAAAACTGTTAAACGCAAAAAAACTAAACCCTTACAACAGTCTACTAATCAGACTGTAAATAAATACTTTATAAAAAAAACAGAAGAAAATATTTCTTTAAAAGACTTTTTCTCCTGTTTGAATTACTTTAAAATCTACAATTACTTATATTTTATCTTTAATGTACACCCCAAAGCTTCTAATACTAATACATAATAATTATTAGAAACTTCCTGAACAATTGCATCTTGATTGACAAATGCACCTGACTCTAATTTAATTTTATCTCCAACCTGAATAGCCGTAACTGAAACATCCTTCAGATTTGGAGATTTTAAACTTGTCCTAATAATTTCAATTTCTTGATCTTTTACAATTGCAGGCTTTCCTAACCAAAATAAATACCTAACTACTCCTTGTGCTTGAAAAACTAAATTACGATCTGAATCAGGTAACTGGACAAAAACGTAGGAATTAAAAAGAGGCGTTTCAATTTTCTTCTTGCGATCTGACCACTGCTTTATTTGAGTAATCAATGGACAATAGCATTCTATACCAAGCTGATTAAGTTTATCGGCTACTTTCTTTTCCCATTTCGGTTTTGTATAAACTACGTACCAATTCATCCCTTTTTCATTTAGTATGAAGCAAGACATTTTGCTCCATTTAATTTATAAACACAAAAATCAGTTTATGATCCAATACCTCTGTAAACGAATCCGATTTTTTCTAATTGTTTAGCATCAAGAATATTTCTCCCATCAAAAATAAAAGCTGGCTTATGCATAGAATCATAAATCTTTTTCCAATCGTAAGTTGTAAACTCATCCCATTCTGTTAAGATTGCAATTGCGTGTGCGTCTTTACATGCATCGTAAGCATTATCAAAAACACTTAACGCATCAAGATTATTTTTATTTTCTCTCGTTTCCAAATAATCTAAGTCACTTAGCATTTTAGTTTTAGAAACCTTCGGATCAAAAACTGAGATTTTAGCCTGTTCATTTATTAAATCATCAGCAACATAAATTGCTGCAGACTCTCTTGTATCGTTTGTGTCTTTTTTAAAAGCCCAGCCCAAGAAAGTAATTTTTTTATCGGCTACTGTGTTATATAAGACCTGAACAATTTTATTTGAAAATCTTCTTTTTTGATGATCATTCATAATAATAACTTGCTCCCAATAATCTGCAACCTCATTTAATCCGTATGATTTTGCTATATATACTAAATTTAATATGTCTTTTTGGAAACAAGAACCACCAAATCCTACAGAAGCTTTCAAAAATTTAGGACCAATTCTACTATCCATACCGATCGCTTTAGCCACTTCATTTACATTTGCGCCTGTTTTCTCGCAAAGCTCTGACATCGCGTTTATTGAAGAAATACGTTGTGCTAAAAATGCATTTGCGGTTAGTTTAGACAATTCAGACGACCACACGTTTGTTGTCAAAATTCTATCTTTGCTTACCCAATTCGAATAAACTTCTACTAAGGAATTAATCGCTTCTTCTCCTTCTTGTGTTGTATCTCCACCAATCAAAATTCGATCGGGGTTTAACAAATCTGTAACCGCAGTTCCTTCTGCTAAAAACTCTGGATTAGATAAAATTTGAAATTGAACACCATTTCCAGTATTATCCAATATACTTTTAATTGCCTCAGCAGTTCTCACTGGTAAAGTCGACTTTTCGACTACAATTTTATTCTGTTTTGCGACCCTTGCAATTTGTCTAGCACATAATTCGATATATTTTAAATCTGCTGCCATTCCTTTTCCTTTCCCATAAGTCTTGGTTGGTGTGTTTACAGAAATAAATATCATTTCAGCTTCATCTATTGCTTTATCAACATCAGTAGAAAAAAACAAATTCCTGCCCCTTGCTTCTGCTACAATTTCAGAAAGTCCAGGTTCATATATTGGAATATTTTCAGGATTCGGATCATTCCAATCTGCTATTCTTTGTTCATTTAAATCAACAACCGTAACCTGAATATGAGGACATTTTTGAGCAATCACTGCCATTGTTGGCCCTCCAACATATCCTGCACCAATGCAGCAAATTTTTGTAATTTTCATTTGATCTATTTTATCTTGATCTTAAATTTATTTTAAATTATTCCAATACCACTCAACAGCTTCTTTTAACCCGTCTTGCAAAGAATACTTTGGATTATAACCGAGATTTCTTTTTGCTTTTTCGATACTTGCTAGAGAATGCGGAATGTCTCCTGCTCGATTTTCGCCATAAATAACTGGAACATCCTTTATTTTTGGATCAAAGTCTGATAAATATTCTTTTAAATATCCAACTAAGTCATTTAAAGTATTTCTGTCTCCAAATGCAGTATTATAAATAGTATTAATTGCTTCTAAATTTTGACAAGTCATAGCCAACTCATTCATTTGAATTACATTGTCTATATATGTAAAATCACGAGAATAATTTCCGTCTCCATTAATTATTGGACTCTCGTGGCTCATAAATTGCTTTACAAACTTTGGAATTACAGCCGCATAAGCTCCATTAGGGTCTTGCTTTCTTCCAAAAACATTAAAATAACGAAGTCCGATTGTTTCTAATCCGTATGTCTTGCTAAAAATTTCAGCATAAAGTTCATTCACATATTTTGTAATTGCATAAGGAGACAATGGTTTTCCGATAACATCCTCTACTTTTGGCAATCCTTGAGAATCTCCATAAGTAGAAGAACTCGCTGCATAAACAAATCGTTTTACTTTAGCATCGCGCGCTGCTGTAAGCATATTTAAAAAACCCGAAACATTTACGTCATTAGTCGTAATTGGATCTTTTATTGACCTAGGAACAGAACCTAAAGCTGCTTGATGCAAAACATAATCTGCTCCTGCAACAGCTAAATTACAATCAGTTAAATTTCGAATATCACCTTCAATCAACTTAAAATCAGGGTTATTTAAAAAATCTTTTAAATTGTAACGATGTCCTGTAGAAAAATTATCCAAACAAACGACTTTATAGCCTAAGCCTAAAAAATACTCAGTCAAATTTGAACCTATAAATCCAGCTCCTCCAGTAATCAAAATTGTATTCTTTACCCTGATTTCCATTTGTCAAGTTTATTTTTTTCTAATTCGATTTAAAAATGTTTTCCAAAATCCATCTTTAACTTCCTCCTCATGATAACCATTCGAATAAGCTCCGTAGCCGTAACCATATCCATAACCACTACCGTATTTTGCTTTATTTTCATAACCATTTAATACAATACTCACGTTGCTCAACTCTCCACGTTTAAGTCTAGTATTCAACAACGTTATCATATCTTTCTTAGTATAATTTTGTCTTACAATGTACAATATTACATCTGCAAACTGAACTAATTCTAACGAATCTGCCACTAAACCAACTGGTGGAGTATCCAAAACTATATAATCATATTTTTGCTTTAGTTCATCAATCAATTCTTTCATTGCATCACTTAAAATTAACTCAGAAGGATTTGGAGGAATTGGCCCTGAAAGTATTATATCTAAATTAGGGATTGGCGTCTGATTAGTAATTTCTTCTAAATTATTTTGTCTTATTAAATAATTGACAACTCCTAGAGATGATTTCAATTGAAATTCATCTGCCAGTCTTGGCTTTCTTAAATCCAGACCTACTATTACTGTTTTTTTCTCACTTAAAGCAAAAACTGTTGCAATATTTATAGAACAGAATGTTTTCCCCTCTCCACTAATTGAAGAAGTAATCATCAAGGTTTTTGATCCGTCAACTTTTTGTTTTTTATATAAAAACTGAAGTGAAGAACGTAAGCCCCTAAATGATTCTGATAGAGCAGATTTTGGTTTATCAAAAACAGCTAAGCTTCCTAAGTCTTTATTAATCCCAATTACCCCAAGCAATGGAATTTGAGTTAGTTTACTAATATCATCACCATTCTGAATTGAATTATTAATAAAGAAGATTAACAAAACAAACAACAAAGGAATTAAAATCCCTAAGAACAAAGCCATTACATAGTTTACAGAAGTCTTAGGCCCAATTAAACCTCCGCCAATATCTTTTGCAGGATCAATAAAATGAATATCTGACAGATTAGATGCTCTTACAATTTCTGCTTCATTTCTCTTTTGAAGGAATTCTGTATAGATATTGTCATTTAAATCATATTTTCTTTTAATCTTCAGTAGTTCCTGTTGTTCAGCAGGAAGTTTTTTAACAGTGCTTTCTGCTTGGCCAATTTTGGCATTTAACAAAGATAAATCATAAATTAAAGAAGACTTTGCAGTAGCAATATTCTCCTGAAGAACATTTTTTACCGCAGCCATTTGATTATCAAAATCTTTAAATATTTTTTCACTTTTTACAGCATAAGCCATCTCAGATCTTTGAGTAGAAAGGGCTATAAGTCTAGAAACATTAGCAACAACGTTAGGATCTTCAATTCCAGCAACAGAAGGTGCGGGTAATCTAGAATAGTCATCGCTACTATTTAAATATGATCTTAAAGAATTATAATAAGCTATTTTTCTAGTAACTTGATCTTTTTCAACATCAAAATTCATTATCTTCTCTGAAACCCTTGAGCCACCATCTTCTATTTGGTAAATATTTTTATCTTTCTGAAAAGACTTTAATTCGTTACCGGTCTCTTTAAGCTGAAATTCCATTGCAACAAGAGTACTATCAATGAATCTAATGGTGTTTGTTGCAAATTGGTTTTTACCATCTAATTGCAATTTCATAAGCATCCTTACAGTAGCATTCAGATAGTCAACCATTCGTGCTTTATTTGTTCCCTGCATAGACAAAGTCAACAACGATCCCGCACTTTTTCCAGCATCTACATTTATGCCCTTGTACTGAGATACAGTTCCATCAAAATCATTAAATCTGACAAAGTATTCTTTACCTTTATAAAAACCTGGATTATCTACAATTTGAAGTTTCCAATTTAAAAATGGAAGATTAACACGTTCTCCTACTTTGTATTTTTTAATAAAAGTTGTGGGTTGTACTGACGTCTTGTCATAAGAATTATTGCTATAAGTAATTAACGAAACAGAATTAACTTCAAACGGTATCTGAATTTGATACTCATTTTCGCTTAAAAATTTTATATTAATTAATGCATTTGCAAGCTGTCCTTTTGTTTTGTCAATATCAACATAAAATGGTACCGCTCCATAAGAATCAATTAAGTTGTATTTTCCCTGCTCTAAATAATTAATATAAAATTGTAGTTTATCTACTACTAGTTCATTATGAGATCTCGATTGCAAAATCGTAGAAATACCGTTTACCTGATCCGAAACTCCTCCCCAATTGAATACCAAACTGGTGTTTGATGTAAAAAAAGGATTGCTTTCTTCTTTAATAGAAATCATGGTTTGCATTCCGTAAATTTTTTCTTTACGAATATTTATCTGGTAAGCAATAGTGAATGTAATAATCAAACTTACAAGAAACCATTTCCAGTAACTTACAATTTTCAACAGAAACCCTTTAAAATCAAAATGAGAATGATTTTCAAAAATGGCGAAATCTTTAATATCTAACATTTTAAAAATCTATTTTTTACTTTATAATTAAATAAACTGTTGTTGCCAAAGATAACAATGTAATTATTGTTCCTATAGACTGTATTCCCGTTTGCCCAGTTCCCCAAGTTTTTTGTCTCAATGGCTTTACGTATATATAATCATTCGGTTGCAAATAATAGTATGGTGATTTCATTACGTTTACATCTGTAAGATCAATATCATGCATTTGAACACCAGTTGGACTCTGACGAATTATGGTTACTTCTCTTCTATTACCAACTGTTGTAATATCTCCTGCATTTGCAACAGCTTCTAAAATATTTACATTGTCTTTAAATAATACTTTTGTACCTGTACTTCCAACTTCTCCATTTATGGTATATCTAAAGCCAGCTAATTTTACTGTTACAAAAATATTTGCTTCGCTTTTAAAATATTCTTCCAGTAATTTCTTTTCAATTTTTATTCTTGTCTCTTCGAGAGTATATCCAATTACATTAATTTCTCCAAGAATTGGCATTCTTATATTTCCGTGATCGTCAACTGTAAATCCATCAAAGTATAGACTAGATTCACTTTTCCCTGCCTGACCACTTTCACCTTCTGTTGTATTAAAAATAGAGACTAATTTAGGATCAATTGCTTTTATATTAACTTTTAAAACATCATGTACCTGCAATCTATATGGTTTTGATTCTACTGCTACAATCGCCGCTTGTTCTCCTGAATCATTTTTATCTTGAAGGTAAACCAAATCTTTAATTGGAATGCACGAAGTAAATAATGTAGAGACTAATAAGAATAGAAGAAAGCTATTTTTTGTCATTCGTTCAATGTTTTTCGCAAAGATCGTTTCTTTTTAATATTAAGAAAAACCTAATCGCTATTGGGGTTTAGTTAATTGTTTTTAAATGTTTTTTCGAAAGGCACTCTATGCAAGATACTGCGCCCAAGTGTTATTTCGTCTGCATATTCTAATTCATCTCCAACCGATATTCCTCTCGCAATTGTCGAAATTATAATATCAGAATCTGCAATTTGTTTATAGATATAAAAATTCGTTGTATCTCCTTCCATAGTTGAGCTTAAAGCAAAAATAATCTCCGCTACATTTCCAGATTTTACTTTTGTTACTAAACTAGAAATATTTAACTGATTTGGACCAACTCCTTCAATAGGTGAAATTTTCCCACCAAGTACATGATATATTCCTTTAAATTGTCCAGTATTTTCTATAGCCATAACATCTCTAATATCTTCTACAATACATATTGTTTCATGATTTCTAACTGGATTAGCGCAAATCTCACACATTTTAGTGTCAGAAATATTATGGCAACTTTCACAAAACTTAATATCCTCACGCATTTTCAATAATGCTTGAGACAAAAAAGCTGTTTGTTCTTTAGGTTGCTTTAACAAATGAAGAACCAATCGAAGTGCCGTACGCTTACCTATACCAGGTAATTGCGACATTTCGTTTACCGCTTTTTCAATTAATTTTGATGAAAATTCCATGACGACAAAAGTAATACTTTTAATGGTTTAGCCTACATTACAGCCATTAAATTCAAAGCTTAACACTAACGATAATTTATTACGAAACCCCTTTCTTTTCTTAGCTCAAATGAAGATAACAAACAATGTTTTAGTATTGATTTGTAGCCAACAAAACTAACGTACAAGCTACCTCTACTTGAATATCATTTAATTCTAGTAATTGGTACAACTCTGGATTTTCGGTTCCTGGATTAAAAATTACTCGTTTAGGATGTGACTCAATAATATAATTATAATAATCTCTCTGACGAATAGGATTTAAATACAAAGTGATAGTATCAATATTTTTAACTGGTATCGCTTTAGTTTGAATTTTTACTCCAGCAACTTCTCCAGCTTTTTGTCCGATTGCTAAAACAGAATGTCCTTTTCCTATCAGCATATTTACTGCTTTATAAGAATAACGTTCTGGATTTGTAGACGCTCCTATAACTAATGTTTTTTTATTTTTCATTTTTTTTGTTTAGAATGCAAAAGTAATCAAAAAGAACGATTTAACTTTATCTCTTTGACCCAGAATAAACAGCAATAAAAAACATTATTATAACATAATTCTACATAAAAACATCAAAAAATAACTACATTTACTTCAACCAACCAATACAATATGGAATTATTTATTTACTTATTTGCCGCCTTGTTCTCCGTCCTTAACCCAATTGGAACCGTACCTATTTTTGTCGGATTAACACAACACGACTCTCAAAAAGAAAGATCCCGAATCTCTCTTTGGACCGCAATCAATGTTTTCATCATATTATTGGTTTCTTATTTCATTGGCCAATATGTTCTAACTTTTTTCGGAATAAGCATAGACGCCTTAAGAATTGCGGGCGGAATTGTAATTGTAAATTCTGGCTTTTCTTTACTTTCTGGAAAATTCAACAAGAAAAGAGGAATCAATAAAAAAATTGAAAATGAAGCACAACACAGAAATGATATCGCATTAACACCTTTAGCAATACCAATGCTTGCTGGCCCTGGATCGATGTCTCTTTTAATTGCTTTTTATCAAGAACATCATGAAATAAACGAAATTATCATTTCTTCATTAGCCATTCTTGCAATTGCTGTAGCGATTTTTGCCATTTTAAAAAGCGCTCATTATCTAGCTAGAATTTTAGGTGCATCTGGAATTGTTGCTATTTCAAGAATTGTTGGTTTTATCGTTATTTCTATTGGAATTCAATACATAGTAAGTGCTATAGTGAATATTATAAAAGGAAATTTTTAACTCCAAAGTATTCTTAAAAAGAAAGGGATAAAATCTTACTTGATTTTATCCCTTTCTTTTTATTAGATCTTTTATTTTAACTTCTTGGCAAGAAAACTTCAGCCATCATACATCTTGCACTTCCTCCTCCACAAGCTTCAATTGTATCAAGGCTTGAGCTTAAGATTTCTGCATGATTTTCCAATTGAGCAATCTGTTTTGGAGTTAAGCTCTGATACGCAGAAGCACTCATAACAATATATCTCTTATCATCTTTTCCGCGAACTTCCAACATATTTCCTGCAAAATTATTCACTTGGTCTTCTGTAATTAAAATAATTTCTTTTTTATCATCTTTTAAATTATCCAGAACCATTTTTCGCTCTTTCTTATCATCGATAGAATCTGCACAAATAACAGCAAAAGTTTCACCTAAACACATCATTACATTAGTATGATAAATTAGTTTACGCTCGCCATCAACCGTTTGAAAAGCTTCAAAAATAACAGGAGCATAATCAAAATCTTCACAGAATTCTATAAAAAGCTCTTCATCTGCTCTTGGAGACAATGCGCAATATGCTTTTCCATTAGCTCTATCTAATAACAAACTCCCCGTTCCTTCTAAAAAAATGCCATCTTCTTCTGCTGAAGTGTAATCCATGATATTTGCAATTTCGAATCCTTTTTCTTCCAAAGTATCCAAAATATCTTCACGACGTTCTTGACGACGATTTTCAGCAAACATCGGATAAAGTACTACATCTCCATTTTCATGAAATGAAACCCAATTGTTTGGAAAAATACTATCAGGAGTATCAGTCTCCAAATTGTCATCAACAACAGTAACATCTACTCCGACTGCCCTTAATTTTTCAACAAAAGCATCAAATTCCTGTTGTGCTTTAGCATTAACGGTACTTGGTAAAAGTCCATCTAATACTTTTTGATAATAATTATTTACAGCTGTCTGTTCATTCATTCTGAAAGCAACTGGTCGAATCATTACTATTGCGTTTGTTGTTTGTCTCATTTTTTATATTTTTTTTGTTTCAAGTTTCAAGTTTCAGGTTTCACGTCTTGCAAAAACTTGAAACCTGAAACTTGAAACAAAAAACTGTTTTTAGTCTCTAATTAATGGAAGCGTTGAACATCTCAACAAACCTTCTTGCTTTGAAATTTCAGCATATGGAATTTCTTCAACAATAAAACCATTTTCACGAAGCCAATTATTCAATCTCGTAAAATTCTTTTCAGAAACCACCACATTTTCATCAATTGAAAATACATTCGAAAACATATTATACATTTCGTTTCTTTCAATATGAAAAAGATTTTCTTTTCCAAAAAGCTTCACTAAATAAAGATAATCTGCTTCTTCACGAAAACCTCTTTTATAAATAATACCTTTATTTTTTCCTACAGGCTGAAAACAACAATCTAAATGCAACGCATTATCTCTTGCTTCTAATTTAGATTTTACCAAATCAAATTCTTTTACAATCTTATTAGGAAATAACGATTTGATATAGTTCACACCATGCATATTGGTTCTTGCTGTAATGTAGTCTTTATAATCACTTCCTTTATAAGTTCCGATAAAAATGTGATCATTCCAAAGCATTACATCTCCTCCTTCGATATGAACTTCTTCTGGAGGACGAACTACTTTTAATGGATCTATCTGATCAATTACATATTGAATAGCATCCAATTCACGTTCTCTATCTGGAAGAATATTTGATTTCACAAAGACATCATCAATTACGAACCCAATATCTCTTGCAAAAATCTGATTGTAGTTTTCAATCATTTCCGGACGATAAACTGTTACATCATATTTCTGAAAAACAGCATTAAAAGCATCCATTTCAGCAACCATATCTTTTTCTAAAGGATAAGTTCCCGCCTTAATATGTTCCAATGATTTAGGATCATAAGCCTCTTCTATAGTTGGAGTTGGCCCATTATGAACAGCAGAACCCAGAACTACAGCACGAAGTCGAGACGTTTCGTTCTTTACATTTAATTGCAACATAACTTTATTGTATTTTGAGCAAATATAAAAAAAGCTTCACAGTTAAGTGAAGCTTTCGTTTTTTATTTATTAGACTTAAACTCTCGTAGAGGATGTCCTGTATAAATTTGTCTTGGTCTTCCAATTGGCTCTTTGTTTTCACGCATTTCTTTCCATTGCGCAATCCAACCTGGCAATCTTCCAATTGCAAACATAACAGTAAACATATCTGTTGGAATTCCTAAAGCTCTGTAGATAATTCCAGAGTAGAAATCAACGTTTGGATATAAGTTTCTTGCTTTGAAGTATTCATCTTCAAGAGCAGCTTTTTCTAATTTTCTTGCAATATCTAAAATCGGATCTTCAACACCTAAAGTCTCTAATACTTCTGTTGCTGCTTTTTTTATAATTTTAGCTCTTGGATCAAAGTTTTTATAAACTCTGTGTCCGAATCCCATTAAACGGAAAGGATCATTTTTGTCTTTTGCTTTTGCTAAGAATTTATCTGTATCTCCGCCATCTTTATTAATCTCTTCAAGCATTTCAAGTACAGCTTGGTTTGCTCCACCGTGAAGTGGCCCCCATAAAGCTGAAACTCCTGCAGAAACTGAAGCAAATAAACCTGCGTGAGAAGAACCTACCATTCTAACAGTAGATGTAGAACAGTTTTGCTCATGATCTGCGTGAAGAATAAATAATTTATCTAAAGCATTTACGATTACTGGATTTGCAGCATAAGGACCAGTAGGCAATTTAAACATTAATTGCATAAAGCTTTCTACATATCCTTTTGTATTATCGTAGTAGTTTAAAGGATAACCCATAGATTTTCTATAAGTCCATGTAGCAATTACAAGAAATTTTGCCATTGTTTTACAAATAGCCTCGTACATTTCTTTTTCATTATCAACATTAACTGCTTTAGGGTTAAATGCTGTTAAAGCACTTGTTAAAGCAGATAGCACTCCCATTGGGTGAGCCGTTTTAGGAAAACCGTCAATGATATTTTTCATTTCTTCGTTTACCAAAGAATGCTTTTTGATACCATTTTCAAAATCTTCTAATTGTGAAGCTGTAGGCAATTCACCAAAAATCAAAAGATAAGATACTTCTAAGAAATTAGCTTTTTCTGCAAGATCTTCGATTGAGTATCCTCTGTAACGTAAAATTCCTTCTTCTCCATCTAGGAAAGTGATTTCGCTTGTACAAGACCCTGAATTTTTATAACCTGGATCAAGTGTAATAAAACCTGTTAAATCACGTAATTTGTTAATATCGATAGCTGATTCGTTTTCGCTTCCTGTGATTACTGGAAGTTCAATCTTTTTACCATCTATTTCTAATGTAGCTATTTTTGACATAATATACTGGAAATAATTCTTTAAATAATAATTTATCAAATCTAATGAATTTAAGACTAATTAAAAAAAGAATACTGCTATGAATTTGTTAAAACTCCAAAAAAAAACCATTCATTAAAAAATGAATGGTTTATCTTAATATATCTCTTATGATTATTTAATCTTGAAAGCATTTAAACCTGGGAAATAAGCAGTGCTTCCTAATTCTTCCTCAATTCTTAATAATTGATTGTATTTTGCCATACGATCTGAACGAGAAGCAGAACCAGTTTTAATTTGACCACAGTTTAAAGCTACAGCTAGGTCAGCAATTGTATTATCTTCAGTTTCTCCAGAACGGTGAGACATTACAGATGTGTAACCAGCATTTTTTGCCATGTTTACAGCAGCAATAGTTTCAGTTAAAGTTCCAATTTGATTTACTTTTACCAAGATAGAGTTAGCAATTCCTTTTTGGATTCCTGTAGACAAACGCTCAACATTAGTAACAAACAAATCATCACCAACTAATTGGACTTTATCACCAATTTTTTCAGTCAAATATTTCCATCCATTCCAATCATCTTCGTACATACCATCTTCGATAGAAATGATTGGATATTTAGCTGCAAGTTCAGCTAAGTAATCAGCCTGCTCCTCAGAAGTTCTGATTTTTCCAGTTTCACCTTCAAATTTAGTATAATCGTATTTACCGTTTACATAAAACTCAGAAGCAGCACAGTCAAGAGCGATCATAATTTCGTCACCGAAAGAATAACCTGCTTTTTCAACAGCCAATTTAATTGTATCTAACGCATCTTCAGTACCACCAGCTAAGTTTGGAGCAAAACCACCTTCGTCACCTACAGCAGTACTCAAACCTCTATCGTGTAAAACTTTTTTCAAACTGTGGAAAATTTCAGTTCCCATTTGCATCGAATGTGTAAAAGAAGTTGCTTTTACTGGGAAAATCATAAACTCTTGGAACGCGATAGGTGCATCAGAGTGAGAACCACCGTTGATGATGTTCATCATTGGAACTGGTAACGTATTAGCAGAAACACCACCTACGTATCTGTATAATGGCAAACCAAGTTCGTTAGCAGCAGCTTTTGCAGCAGCTAAAGAAACTCCTAAAATAGCATTAGCTCCTAATTTAGATTTATTTGGAGTTCCATCTAAATCGATCATTAATTGGTCAATTGTGTTTTGTTCGAAAACAGAAGTTCCTACTAATTCTTCAGCAATAACAGTATTTACATTGTTCACTGCATTCAAAACACCTTTACCTAGATAAGCTTTACCTCCATCACGTAATTCAACAGCTTCGTGTTCTCCAGTTGATGCTCCAGATGGAACAGCAGCTCTACCTAAAACTCCATTTTCAGTTACTACATCTACTTCAATAGTAGGATTACCTCTAGAATCAAGAATTTGTCTTGCGTGAACTTTAATTATAATACTCATTATTTTTGTTTTTTATTAATAAATTATATTTTTTTTTCGAAATTATAAAAATATTTAATACTATAAACGCATTGTAGTCATTAAACACCTTTATTTATTAACTACATCGTTTTAGGCTTTGCCGCTTTTAATATTCTCTACAAATTGGTCAAACAAATATGACGAATCGTGTGGTCCCGGACTAGCCTCTGGATGATACTGAACTGAGAAACAATTTTTATTCTTCATTCTCATTCCTGCAACAGTGCCATCATTCAAGTGAACATGCGTAATTTCTAATTCTGGATGATTTTCCAATTGCTCTCTCTTAACAGCAAAACCGTGGTTTTGAGATGTTATTTCACCTTTACCTGTAAGGATATTTTTTACTGGATGGTTAATTCCTCTGTGCCCATTAAACATCTTATAAGTTTCAACACCATTAGCCAAACCAATTACTTGATGCCCTAAACAAATACCGAACAATGGCTTATTATCTGCCAAAATCTCCTTAGCAACCTGAATTGCTCCAAACAACGGATCTGGATCTCCAGGGCCGTTTGATAAGAAATATCCATCAGGATTAAACTCAGACATATCTTTATAAGTTGAATCAAACGGATACACTTTAATATAACAATCTCTTTTAGCAAGATTTCTCAAAATATTCTTTTTGATACCAAGATCTAAAGCTGATATTTTATAAGTAGCATTTTCGTCGCCAAAGAAATATGGCTCTTTAGTTGAAACTTTAGAAGCCAACTCCAAACCTTCCATATTAGGAACATTAGCCAACTCTTTTTTCAAATCCTCTATTGAAGTTCCATCTGTACAAATTACTGCATTCATAGCACCATTATCTCGAATGTAGCTTACAAGTGCACGCGTATCAACATCAGAAATACAGATTAAATTTTGTTTAGCAAAATAATCCTCTAAACTTCCCGAAGCATTTTCTCTAGAATAATTAAAACTAAAGTTTTTACAAACTAAACCGGCAATTTTAATACTATCAGATTCAACCTCAGAATCATTAACACCATAGTTTCCGATATGTGTATTTGTAGCAACCATTATTTGCCCAAAATAAGAAGGATCAGTAAAAATTTCCTGATACCCAGTCATCCCTGTGTTAAAACAAACTTCACCAAAAGTTTTACCGCTAATCCCGATAGATTTTCCGTGAAAGATTGTTCCGTCACTAAGTAATAAAATGGCGCTTTGTCGTGTTGTGTATTTCATTATTTAATTTGTATTGTTTTTTAATCAAGTTATAAAACCAAAATATAGGTTTTAAGTGTAATTAGAATTTTGCAAATTTACTTCTTTAAAATAGCCCCTCCAAGATTTTTTAAAACTTTCATCCGTAAAAATAAAACCTATCATTTTAAAAAAGTTACATTTTTATGGTTTCAAAAAAATCAAAAAAAAAGGATAAACTAAAAATTAGTTTATCCTTGATTTCTATAGAATGATTACTTTCATAATTATTCAGAAGCTTCAGTAGTCGTTTCTGTTTCAGCAGCAGGAACTTCTGGAGCAGCAGTTTCAGCTTTTTTAGCTTTACCACCACGACGGCTTTTCGCTTTTTTAACTTCTTTTTTACCTCCGTTGTAAAGTTCATTGAAATCTACAAGTTCGATCATTGCCATATCAGCATTATCTCCCAAACGATTTCCAACTTTAATGATACGAGTGTATCCACCTGGACGGTCACCAACTTTAGCAGCCACATCTCTGAACAAGTCAGTTACAGCATATTTGCTACGTAGGTAAGCAAAAACAATACGACGATTGTGAGTCGTATCTTCTTTTGATTTAGTGATTAAAGGCTCAACGAATTGTTTAAGCGCTTTAGCTTTAGCAACAGTAGTGTTAATACGTTTGTGCTCAATAAGAGAACAAGCCATATTAGCCAACATAGCTTTTCTATGTCCAGTCTGTCTGCTTAAGTGGTTGAATTTTTTTCCGTGTCTCATGACGTGTTTTTTTTATCTTCATCTTGCTACAATCCGCTATGGAGAGCAAAATATGAAGTAAATTATTCTTTATCTAATTTGTATTTAGCTAAATCCATTCCGAAAGTTAAATTCTTCACTGCAACAAGTTCATCAAGTTCAGTTAAAGATTTTTTACCAAAATTACGGAATTTCATTAGGTCATTTTTATTGAACGATACTAAATCACCAAGTGTATCAACTTCAGCCGCTTTCAAGCAATTTAATGCTCTCACAGATAAATCCATATCAACAAGCTTAGTTTTAAGCAATTGTCTCATATGCAATGACTCTTCATCATACGATTCTGTTTGTGCAATTTCGTCAGCCTCAAGTGTAATTCTTTCATCAGAAAACAACATGAAATGGTGAATTAAAACTTTAGCAGCTTCAGTAAGAGCATCTTTTGGATTAATAGATCCATCAGTTTTAATTTCAAAAACTAATTTTTCGTAATCTGTTTTTTGCTCTACACGGAAATTTTCGATTGCATATTTTACATTTTTTACCGGAGTAAAAATAGAATCTGTAAAAATTGTTCCAATTGCAGCATTCTGTTTTTTGTTCTCTTCAGCAGGAACGTATCCTCTACCTTTCTCGATTGTTAAATCGAAGTTCAATTTGATTTTAGAATCTAAATTACAGATAACAAGGTCTGGATTCAAAACTTGAAAACCTGAGATAAATTTTTGAAAATCACCTGCTGTTAATTGATCTTTACCAGAAACAGAAATAGTAACTGATTCATTATCGATATCTTCAATCTGACGTTTGAAACGTACTTGTTTAAGATTAAGGATAATTTCGGTAACATCCTCAACAACACCTGAAATAGTAGAAAACTCATGATCTACACCTTCGATACGAACAGATGTAATTGCATAACCTTCTAACGCTGAAAGCAAAACTCTTCTAAGTGCATTACCAACTGTCAATCCGTAACCAGGTTCTAAAGGTCTAAACTCAAATTTACCTTCAAAATCGGTTGAATCGATCATGATAACTTTATCGGGCTTTTGAAAATTAAATATTGCCATAAATTTCGACTAAGTCAATTATTATTTGTTGTACAACTCTACGATTAATTGTTCTTTAATGTTTTCTGGAATTTGAAGTCTCGCAGGTACAGAAACGAAAGTTCCTTCTTTAAGATCATTATTCCAAGTAATCCATTCATAAACATGACTTGAATTTGATAAAGAACGTTCGATAGCTTCTAAAGATTTAGATTTTTCACGAACTGCAACTTTATCACCAGGCTTAAGGTGGTAAGAAGGAATATTAACAACCTCTCCATTTACAGTAATGTGTCTGTGAGAAACGATTTGACGCGCACCTCTTCTAGATGGAGCAATTCCCATTCTAAAAACAACATTATCTAATCTTGCTTCGCATAATTGTAATAAAACTTCACCAGTTACTCCTTTAGTCGCTGATGCTTTTTCGAATAAATTTCTGAATTGTTTTTCTAAAATTCCATAAGAATATTTAGCTTTTTGCTTTTCCATTAACTGAACAGCATACTCAGATTTTTTTCCTCTTTTTTTAGCCATCCCGTGTTGTCCAGGTGGGTAATTTCTTTTTTCGAAAGATTTATCATCTCCGAAGATTGCCTCGCCAAATTTACGAGCGATTTTGGTTTTAGGACCAGTATATCTTGCCATTTTAAAAAAAATTTAAGGTAGAAATTATGAATTCAGGTCTAATCCTTCGATAATCTATGTTCTACCTTGTTTATACTATAAAAATAAAAAATTAAACTCTACGTCTTTTTGGAGGACGACATCCGTTGTGCGGCATTGGAGTAACATCGATAATCTCTGTAACTTCAATTCCACCGTTATGAATAGAACGGATAGCAGACTCACGTCCGTTTCCTGGTCCTTTTACATAAACTTTCACTTTTTTAAGTCCTGCCTCAAGTGCTACTTTAGCGCAATCTTCTGCTGCCATTTGAGCTGCGTAAGGAGTGTTCTTTTTAGAACCTCTGAAACCCATTTTACCAGCTGAAGACCAAGAGATAACTTCACCTTTCTTATTAGTCAAAGAAATAATAATGTTATTAAAAGTGGCAGAAATATGAGCCTCACCCGTTGATTCAACGATAACTTTACGTTTTTTTGCAGTTGCTTTAGCCATATTACTTATTATTTAGTTGCTTTTTTCTTGTTAGCAACAGTTTTTCTTTTACCTTTTCTTGTTCTTGAGTTGTTTTTAGTTCTTTGCCCTCTTAATGGAAGACCAGATCTATGACGAATACCTCTGTAACATCCGATATCCATTAAACGCTTAATGTTTAAAGATATTTCAGAACGTAATTCTCCTTCAATTTTGTAAAATGAAACAGCTTCACGAATCGCTCCGATTTCATCATCATTCCAATCTTGAACTTTTTTATCTTGGCTAACTTGAGCTTTTTCCAAAATCTCGATAGCTCTACTTTTTCCTAATCCGAAGATGTAGGTAAGTGCAATAACACCTCTTTTGTTTTTTGGGATATCTACCCCTGCTATTCTTGCCATAATTATCCTTGTCTTTGTTTAAATCTAGGATTCTTTTTGTTTATTACGTACAGTCTCCCTTTTCTACGCACGATAATGCACTCGGCACTTCTCTTTTTTACTGATGCTCTAACTTTCATAGTGAATATCCTTTAATATCGATAAGTAATTCTTGCTTTTGACAAATCGTATGGACTCATTTCTAGTTTCACTTTATCACCAGGTAATAACTTGATGTAATGCATACGCATTTTTCCAGAAATATGAGCAATTACGATATGTCCATTTTCTAACTCTACACGGAACATCGCATTTGACAATGCTTCAATGATTGATCCGTCTTGTTCTATTGCTGATTGTTTTGCCATAAATATATTAAGCTACCGCTTTTCTATTTTTACCAGTCTTCATTAAACCATCATAATGTTTGTTTAACAAGTATGAATTGATTTGTTGAATAGTATCTATTGCAACACCAACCATAATTATTAATGAGGTACCTCCAAAAAACATCGCCCAAGATTGTTGTACATCCATAATACTTACAACAATAGCTGGGAACACAGCAATCAAAGCAAGGAATAAAGATCCTGGGAAAGTTATTAAAGACATCACTTTATCAAGGAAATCAGAAGTTTCCGCTCCAGGACGAACTCCAGGAATAAAACCGCCGCTTCTCTTTAAATCATCAGCCATTTTGTTAGTAGGTACAGTGATCGCAGTATAAAAGAATGTAAATACAATAATTAAAGTTGCAAAAACAAAATTATACCAGAAACCAAACATATTACTAAATGCACCAACAATAGATTGTGATGTATCTGATTTAGACAATCCAGCTACAGCCGCAGGAATAAACATAATTGCCTGAGCAAAAATAATTGGCATAACTCCAGAAGCATTAAGCTTTAGAGGAATCCATTGTCTATTACCTCCTGCCAAATCTTGCTCGTAATCTCCTGTAGTTGTACGACGAGCATACTGAACAGGGATTCTACGTACTGCCATTGTAAGCAATACACAAGAGATGATAACTAATAACCACACAATAATTTCAATAACTAATAACATTGGACCTCCATTGTTATTGGTAACACGAGTTGTAAACTCTTGGATAAAAGCTTGCGGTAAACGAGCTAAAATACCAACCATAATTAACAATGAAATACCATTTCCAATACCTTTATCTGTAATTTTCTCACCAAGCCACATAGCAAAAATTGTACCAGTAACCAAAATGATAACAGACGAGAACAAAAATTCAGGAGAATTAAAGCCTAGCAAAAATGCATTACTAGGCAATGTTCTGTATAAATTATAGATATAAGTTGGACCTTGAACCAATGTGATAGCGATTGTCAACCAACGAGTGATTTGATTAATCTTTTTTCTACCACTTTCCCCATCATTTTGAAGTTTTTGTAAATATGGAATCGCAATCCCCATCAACTGAACAACAATAGACGCAGAAATATAAGGCATGATACCTAAAGCAAAAACTGAAGCCTTAGAGAAAGCACCCCCGGTGAACATGTCTAGGATAGATCCTAAACCATTTTTAGTTTGTCCCGCTAAACCAGTCAATTGCGTTGCGTCAATTCCAGGAAGCGTAACGTGTGCTCCAAAACGATATACTAAAAGCAATCCTAATGTAATTAAGATTCTATTCTTAAGTTCTTCGATTTTCCAAACATTACTTATTGATTCAATAAATTTCTTCATCTTAATAGATAAGTTATATAGTTACAGCTTCTCCACCAGCAGCTTCAATAGCAGCTTTTGCAGTAGCAGTAAATTTGTGGGCAGTTACTTTTAATTTTGCTTTCAATTCTCCTCTACCTAAAATCTTAACGATCTCATTTTTAGTAGCTAGACGATTTGCCACGAACTCTGTCATAGATACAGAATCAGTAATTGCACCGTTATCAACTAATAATTGAAGAGTATCTAAATTAACACCTTCGTATTCTTTACGATTGATGTTTTTGAAACCAAACTTAGGTACACGTCTTTGAAGTGGCATCTGCCCTCCTTCAAAACCAATCTTTTTAGAATAACCAGAACGAGATTTTGCTCCTTTGTGTCCACGTGCAGCGGTACCACCTTTTCCAGAACCTTCTCCTCTACCTAATCTTTTATTTTGATTGTGTGTAGATCCCTCAGCAGGTTGTAAGTTACTTAAATTCATAACAGTATTTGTTATTTAGCTTCTTCAACAGAAACTAAGTGTTTAACTTTGTTTATCATCCCAAGGATAGCAGGATTTGACTCATGCTCCACAACTTGTCCAATTTTACGTAGACCTAAAGCTTCCAACCCTCTCTTTTGAGAAAGAGGACAGTTGATTTTGCTTCTTACTTGTTTTACTAATAATTTAGCCATAATTTCCTGAATTAACCTTTAAAAACTTTCTCTAAAGAAACACCTCTTTGTTTTGCAACAGTATGAGCGCTTCTCATTTGCAATAAAGCATCAAAAGTTGCTTTTACTACGTTATGTGGATTTGATGATCCTTGAGATTTAGACAATACATCGTGAATACCTACTGACTCAAGAACTGAACGAACAGCTCCACCAGCAATAACTCCAGTACCATGAGACGCTGGAATTAAGAATACGCGTGCACCACCAAATTTACCTTTTTGTTCGTGAGGAACAGATTGTCCATTCAAAGGAATTCTAACTAAATTTTTCTTAGCATCTTCTACTGCTTTCGCAATTGCTTCAGAAACGTCTTTAGATTTTCCTAATCCATGACCAACTACTCCATTTTCATCACCTACAACTACAATAGCAGAAAAACCGAAAGCTCTACCACCTTTTGTAACTTTAGTAACACGATTAACACTAACTAGACGATCTTTTAATTCAAGACCACTAGGTTTTACCAATTCTACATTTTTGTATTTAGACATAATATATTAGAATTTAAGTCCAGCGGCTCTTGCGCCTTCTGCTAATGATTTAATACGCCCGTGATATAAATATCCACCTCTATCAAAAGTGATGGTATCAATCCCAGCTTTTAACGCTTTCTCCGCAACTAGTTTTCCAACAGCAGCAGCTACTTCAACGTTAGTACCTTTTCCTATTTCTTTTTCTCTAGAAGATGCAGCTAAGATAGTAACTCCATTTACATCATCAATAATTTGAGCGTAAATTTCTTTATTACTTCTAAAAACAGAAAGTCTAGGTCTTGCAGCAGAACCACTAACCGATTTTCTAATTCTGAATTTAATTCTCTGTCTTCTTTCAGATTTTGTTAATGACATAATCTTATATTTTAAGCTGATTTACCTGCTTTTCTTCTTAATACTTCACCCACAAATTTAACACCTTTTCCTTTGTATGGCTCAGGCTTACGGAAACCTCTGATTTTCGCAGCTACTTGACCTAAAAGTTGTTTATCAAACGATGTTAATTTTACGATAGGGTTCTTACCTTTTTCAGATACTGTTTCTAAAGATACTTCTGGAGCAATTTCTAAAACAATATTGTGAGAATATCCAAGAGCTAAATCTAATTTTTGACCTTGGTTTGAAGCTCTATAACCTACTCCAACTAATTCTAGTTCTTTTGTGAAACCTTCAGATACACCAACAATCATATTATTGATCAAAGATCTAAATAATCCGTGTTTTGCTCTATGGTCTTTATGATCAGACGATCTTTCAACTAAAACTTGATCGCCTTCAACAGTTACATTTACGTCCGAAAACTCTTGTACTAGTTGACCTCTTTTTCCTTTTACTGTAATAATACCGTCTTTAACTTCAACAGTTACACCAGCAGGGATTACAATTGGGCTTTTACCTATTCTTGACATCTTTATCTAGTGTTTAAAATTAGTATACGTAACAAATTACTTCACCACCTACATTTAATTGCTTAGCTTGTTTTCCTGTCATCAAACCTTTTGATGTAGAAACAATAGCAATTCCTAATCCGTTAAGGATTCTAGGTAATTTGGCAGCACCTGCGTACTTACGTAAACCAGGTTTACTAATTCTTTGGATATCTTTGATTACAGGCTCTTTAGTATCTTTATCATACTTCAAAGCAATTTTGATAGAACCTTGAACTGTGTTCTGCTCAAATTTGTAACTTAAGATATAACCTTGATCAAATAAGATCTTAGTTATCTCTTTTTTAAGATTAGATGCTGGAATTTCAACAACTTTGTGGTTTGCAGCCACAGCGTTACGAACTCTAGTCAAATAATCTGCAATAGGATCTGTATACATATGTATTTGATTGCGATTATGGTTTTCGGGAGATACTCATCTCCCGAACCTTTAATCAATTAAAAATTATTTTTTGGTTTGCAAAAGTAATAACTTATTGCCAGATTACCAAGATGCTTTTTTAATACCAGGAATTAATCCATTGTTAGCCATTTCACGGAAAGTTACACGTGAAATACCGAATTGACGGATGTAACCTCTAGGTCTACCTGTTAACTTACAACGGTTGTGTAAACGAACTGGTGAAGCATTTTTAGGTAATCTTTGTAAACCTTCATAGTCTCCAGCTTCTAATAAAGCTTTTCTCTTTTCAGCGTACTTAGCTACCGTTTTCTCTCTTTTCACCTCGCGGGCTTTCATTGATTCTTTAGCCATGTCTTAATTCTTTTTAAAAGGTAATCCTAATTCAGCCAATAATGACTTTGCTTCCTTGTCTGTTTTTGCAGTAGTAACAAAAGTAATATCCATTCCTGAAATTTTGTTTACTTTGTCAATATCAATTTCTGGGAAAATGATTTGCTCTAAAACTCCAAGATTGTAGTTACCTCTTCCGTCGAATCCAGTAGCTTTAATACCACCAAAATCTCTAACACGTGGTAAAGCAGAAGTGATAAGTCTATCTAAAAACTCATACATTCTTTCTCCACGTAAAGTAACTTTTGCTCCAATAGGCATTCCTTTTCTCAATTTGAAAGACGCAACGTCTTTCTTAGAGATTGTAGAAACTGCTTTTTGTCCAGTGATCTTTGTTAACTCATCAACTGCATAGTCAATAAGTTTTTTATCAGATACAGCTGCACCAACTCCACGGCTCAAAACGATTTTCTCAAGTTTAGGAACTTGCATCACGTTTGTATATCCGAACTCTTCTTTAAGAGCAGAGATTACTCTACTCTTATATTCTTCTTTTAGTCTAGGTGTATATGCCATTACTATAGTACTTGATTAGATTTTTTTGAAAATCTTACTTTCTTATCTCCTTCTACTCTAATACCTACTCTAGTTGTCTCCTTAGTTTTAGGATCAATTAAAGCAATGTTAGAAATTTGAATAGAAGCTTCTTTCTTAACGATACCACCTTGAGGGTTTTTAGCACTTGGTTTAGTATGTTTAGAAACCATGTTTACACCTTCAACGATCGCTTTGTTTTTTTCACGGTAAACACGTAAAACTTTACCTTCAGCCCCTTTATGGTCTCCAGCAATAACTCTTACGATATCTCCTGATTTTATTTTTAGCTTTATCATCTTAAAACGAATTAAAGCACTTCTGGTGCTAATGATACAATTTTCATGAATTGTTTTTCACGAAGTTCTCTTGCTACCGGACCAAAAACACGAGTTCCTCTCATTTCCCCTGCAGCGTTCAAAAGAACACATGCATTGTCATCGAAACGGATATAAGAACCATCAGCTCTTCTCACTTCTTTTTTAGTACGCACAACAACTGCAGTTGAAACAGCTCCTTTTTTCACGTTTCCGTTTGGAGTTGCATCTTTGATAGAAACTACAATTTTGTCACCAACAGAGGCATATCTTCTTTTAGTACCTCCTAAAACACGAATAGTTAAAACTTCTTTAGCTCCCGTGTTATCTGCTACTTTTAGTCTTGATTCTTGTTGTACCATAATTATTTAGCTCTTTCTAAGATTTCAACTAATCTCCAACATTTTGTTTTACTTAAAGGACGCGTTTCGCTAATTCTTACAGTATCTCCAATGTTACAGTCGTTTGTTTCGTCGTGTGCAACATATTTCTTAGTTTTCAACACGAACTTACCGTATAATGGGTGTTTTACTTTTCTTACTTCCGAAATAACGATAGATTTATCCATCTTATTTGAAGTAACAACACCTATTCTTTCTTTTCTTAAATTTCTTTTTTCTTCCATCTTTCAGCAGAATACAATTATTGTAACTCTCTTTTAGTTAACTCTGTAGCTAATCTTGCAACTGTTCTTCTAACGCTTCTAATTTGAAGTGGGTTAGCAATTGGAGAGATTGCGTGAGCCATTTTTAGGTCAGCATATACTTTCTTAGTTTGACTAAGCTTTTCTTGCAACTCCGCTGCAGAAAGATCTTTTATTTCTGATTGTTTCATAATAAATATAAATTATGCTTCGAAATCTCTAGCAACGACGAACTTAGTTTTTACTGGAAGTTTTTGAGCTGCAAGACGTAAAGCCTCTTTTGCAACTGACAATGGAACTCCTCCAACTTCAAACATAATTCTTCCTGGTTTAACAACAGCAGCCCAATACTCAACTGCTCCTTTACCTTTACCCATACGTACTTCAAGAGGTTTCTTAGTAATAGGTTTGTCTGGGAAAATTTTAATCCATAATTGTCCCTCTCTTTTCATGTAACGAGTTGCAGCGATACGTGCAGCTTCGATTTGACGAGAAGTTAAGAACATTCCATCTTCATGTACAGATTTAATACCAAACATTCCATTTGAAAGTTCATGCCCTCTTTGAGAGTTACCTTTCATTCTACCTTTTTGTACCTTACGGTATTTTGTTCTTTTAGGCTGTAACATTTTTCTTTAGTTTAAAAATTTACTTTCTTTTACGAGCGTCTGGTTTTCCACCTTTGTTAAAGTTAGATTTGCCTCTAGGAGCATCTCCACCTTTTCCACCACCTGTACCAGATTGTTTTTTATCCATTCCAGCAAGTGGAGAAAGTTCTCTCTTACCGTAAACTTCACCTTTCATGATCCACACTTTGATCCCCATTCTACCGTAAGTAGTGTGAGCTTCAGCAAGTGCATAATCAATGTCAGCTCTGAAAGTTGATAGAGGAATTCTACCTTCTTTGAAACCTTCCGAACGCGCCATCTCAGCACCATTCAAACGACCAGAAATCAAAACTTTGATACCTTCAGCGTTCATACGCATAGAAGCAGCAATAGCCATTTTGATTGCACGTCTGTAAGAAATACGGCTTTCGATTTGACGAGCGATGCTTGTCGCCACAAGATAAGCATCTAACTCAGGTCTTTTAATTTCAAAGATGTTGATTTGAACCTCTTTGTCAGTAACTTTCTTAAGTTCTTCTTTTAACTTGTCTACCTCTTGTCCACCTTTTCCGATAATGATACCAGGTCTAGCAGTAGTGATAGTAACGGTTACAAGTTTCAAAGTTCTCTCGATGATTACTTTTGATACACTAGCTTTTGATAAACGAGCGTGGATATACTTTCTGATTTTGTGATCTTCGGCAAGTTTATCACCGTAATCATTTCCACCATACCAGTTTGAGTCCCATCCTCTGATGATACCAAGTCTATTTCCAATTGGATTTGTCTTTTGTCCCATGCTGCTTAAGAATTGCTTTGTGTGTTATTGATAGCTCCAAGCACGATTGTTACGTGATTAGAACGTTTTCTTATTCTGTGTGCACGACCTTGTGGAGCTGGACGAAGTCTTTTTAACATCATTCCACCATCTACTCTGATCTCTTTAACAAATAATCCAGCCTCTTCTAAATTACCTTCACTATTTTTTTGCTCCCAGTTATTGATTGCAGATAATAATAGTTTTTCTAATTTTCTTGAAGCTTCTTTAGAACTGAATCTTAAAATGTTAAGTGCTCTTTCTACCTTCTGACCTCTTACCAAGTCCGCTACTAAGCGCATTTTTCTAGGTGAAGTAGGGCAGTTATTCAATTTTGCGAAAGCGATAGACTTATTAGCCTCTTTTCTCGCATCTGCTGTTTCTCTTTTACGAACTCCCATTGCTTCTTTTATTTTTTACCTTTATTTTTTGCTCCAGCATGACCTCTAAAAGATCTAGTTGGCGAAAACTCTCCTAATTTGTGACCTACCATGTTTTCTGTTACGTAAACTGGTACAAATTGACGACCGTTATGAACTGCGATAGTTTGTCCAACGAAATCTGGAGTAATCATTGAAGCTCTAGACCAAGTCTTAACAACTGCATTTTTACCACTTTCTACGTTTTCTTGAACTTTCTTGTCTAATTTATAATGAACGAAAGGTCCTTTTTTTAATGAACGTGCCATATCTTATTATTTCTTTCTACGTTCTACGATATACTTGTTACTCGGGTTTTTCTTAGAACGAGTTCTGTAACCTTTAGCTGGCAATCCGTTTCTTGAACGTGGGTGCCCTCCAGAAGAACGTCCTTCACCACCTCCCATAGGGTGATCAACTGGGTTCATCGCTACTGGTCTAGTTCTAGGTCTTCTTCCTAACCATCTTGTTCTACCTGCTTTTCCAGATACAACTAATTGGTGGTCAGAGTTAGAAACAGCTCCAATTGTAGCCGAACAAGTTAACAAGATTAATCTTGTCTCACCAGAAGGCATTTTAATTGTTGCATATTTCCCGTCTCTTGCCATTAACTGAGCAAAAGTTCCAGCTGAACGAGCGATAACCGCTCCTTGTCCTGGACGTAACTCAATACAAGATATAACAGTTCCAAGAGGAATTCTGCTTAAAGGTAATGTATTACCGATTTCTGGTTGAGACTCTGGTCCAGAAACTAATTTCTGACCAACTTTCAATCCATTTTGTGCGATAATATAAGTTTTCTCTCCATCAGCGTAAGCTAATAAAGCGATAAATGCAGTACGATTTGGATCATATTCAATTGATTTCACTGTAGCTGGAATTCCATCTTTAGTTCTTTTGAAATCAATAATACGATATCTCTGCTTGTGACCACCACCCGTATAACGCATGGTCATCTTTCCTTGACTATTTCTACCTCCTGAGTTTTTTATCGGCGCTATCAATGAGCGTTCCGGCTTATCAGTTGTAATAGCGTCATAACCATTCACAACTCTAAATCGCTGACCCGGGGTAATAGGTTTTAATTTTCTTACTGACATTTTTCTATCTTAGATATTGTTGTAAAAATCAATTGTTTCTCCTTCTTGTACTTGTACAATTGCTTTTTTATAAGCATTTGTCTTTCCACTGATTAAACCACTTTTAGTGTATTTAGTAGATCTATCTGGTCTCACATTCATTGTGTTAACAGAAACGATAGTTACTCCATAAGCAGCTTCAACAGCTTTCTTAATCTCAACTTTGTTTGCTTTTTTGTTAACAACGAATCCGAAGCGGTTTAGAACTTCACTTTCTTTGGTTACTTTTTCCGTTACTATAGGTCTAATAATAATGCTCATATTCCTATTATTTACTTAAATTTTCTTCAATTAACTCTAAAGAACCTTCCAAAAGCACTAAATTATTAGCGTTTAATATTGCGTAAGTGCTTAATTCTGAGCTAGTTACGACGTTTGAAGCCTTTAAATTACGTGACGACAAATATACATTTTTATTTGACTCGCCCAACACAAATAAAGATTTTTTATTCTCTAACCCTAAAGCTTTCAAAACGTTAATGAAATTTTTAGTGTTTGGCGCTTCAAAATTAAAGTCTTCTAAAACTACGATATTTGACTCTTTTGCTTTGATTGAGAACGCTGATTTTCTAGCTAATCTCTTTAAGCCTTTATTCAATTTGAATGAATAACTTCTTGGTCTTGGCCCAAAAACTGTTCCACCACCTTTAAACAATGGATTCTTAACACTTCCTGCACGTGCAGTACCAGTTCCTTTTTGTTTTTTAATCTTACGCGTACTTCCAGTTACTTCAGCTCTTTCTTTAGCTTTGTGAGTACCTTGTCTTTGATTAGCAAGATATTGCTTAACATCAAGATATACTGCGTGATTGTTTGGCTCAATTGCGAATACTGAATCAGAAAGTTGAACTTTTCTACCAGTATCTTTTCCGTTGAAATCTAATACTTTTACTTCCATTACTTCTGAATGATTACATAAGAGTTTTTGTGCCCAGGAACGCATCCTTTAACAACAAGTAGATTCTTATCAGCAACTACTTTTAAAACTCTAAGGTTTTGAATTTTTACATTTTCTCCTCCCATTCTTCCAGCCATACGCATTCCTTTGAACACTCTAGATGGATAAGAAGAAGCTCCTACAGAACCTGGCGCTCTTAAACGGTTGTGCTGACCATGAGTAGCTTGTCCAACACCACCAAAACCGTGACGCTTAACAACACCCTGAAAACCTTTACCTTTAGACACACCTTGTACATCCACAAATTCTCCTTCTGCAAAAATAGTAACATCTACAAGATCTCCTAATTTTTGTTCAGTTGCAAAATCCTGAAATTCAACGACTTTTTTCTTAGCAACAGTTCCAGCTTTTTTAAAGTGCCCTAAAGCAGCTTTAGTAGAATGTTTCTCGTTTTTGTCATCGAAACCAAGTTGCAACGCTTCATACCCGTCAACCTCTTTGGTTCTGACTTGGGTAACAACGCATGGGCCAGCTTCGATTACTGTACAAGGAATGTTTTTCCCGTTTTCATCAAAGATACTAGTCATGCCGATTTTCTTACCAATTAACCCAGACATAAATATTAATTATTAATTACTAAAATTCCCTTCAATTTGAAAATAACAGAAATTTCCAAACAGGGAGTGCAAAAGTAGACATTAAAAACGAATATACCAAACAGTTGCAAAAATTAAATCGCTCATAATCAAAATCCAAGCTCCAAAACAATACCAAAACCGACCTTAATTATAACAAAATTTGAGTCTATTTTTTCAATCTTCAAGCAACCCAATCATAACAATTAATTAATAAAATCACAACAAAAAAAACTCGCATCCCTTTAAAACAAAGGCTTTTACAAAAAAGCAAAAATTTTTATAAATAAAAAATAAATAAATTTCACAACCTAAAAACAACTTTTTAAAACAAAAAAAGCGAGACAAAAAATGCCTCGCTTTTTATATAAAAAAATATAAAAAAATTATACCTTAATCTCTACTTCAACTCCACTTGGCAATTCAAGTTTCATTAAAGCATCAATAGTTTTAGATGAAGATGAATAAATATCAATCAATCTCTTGTATGACATTACTTCAAATTGCTCTCTCGCTTTTTTATTAACGTGCGGAGAACGTAATACAGTGAAAAGTTTTTTGTGAGTTGGCAACGGAATTGGACCTGTTACAACCGCTCCAGTAGTTTTTACTGTTTTTACGATCTTTTCAGCAGATTTATCCACCAACATGTGATCGTAAGATTTTAGTTTTATTCTGATTTTTTGACTCATTTTCTTAAAATTAAGCGTTACCTTTTGCTTTTTTGATTACCTCTTCTGAAATATTAGAAGGTGTTTCTGCATAGTGAGAAAACTCCATTGTTGAAGTTGCTCTACCAGAAGATAATGTTCTTAATGTAGTTACATAACCAAACATTTCTGATAAAGGCACGTCAGCTTTGATAGTCTTAGCACCATTTCTATCACCCATGTCATTAACTTGACCTCTACGACGGTTCAAATCACCTACGATATCACCCATGTTTTCTTCTGGAGTAATAACCTCGATTTTCATGATTGGCTCAAGAATAACAGCTCCAGCAGCACGTCCTGACTCTTTATAACCCATTCTAGCAGCTAATTCAAAAGAAAGAGCATCAGAATCCACAGGGTGGAAAGATCCATCTAATAAAGTTACCTTCAAACTATCAACAGCATATCCAGCTAATGGACCTGTTTTCATAGCCTCACGGAAACCTTTTTCAACAGCAGGGATATATTCTTTAGGAACGTTACCACCTTTTACCTCATTAACAAACTGCAATCCTACAGGAACTTTACCATCAACTTCATCAGCAGGCTCGATTCTAAATACGATATCACCGAATTTACCACGACCTCCAGATTGTTTTTTGTAAGTTTCTCTATGTTGAGCAGATTTAGTAAACGCCTCTTTATATTCTACTTGTGGCTCACCTTGGTTAACCTCTACTTTAAACTCACGTTTCATACGATCAACTAAGATATCTAAGTGAAGCTCACCCATACCAGAAATAATAGTTTGACCTGAAGCCTCATCAGTTCTTACTGTAAACGTCGGATCTTCCTCAGCTAATTTAGCCAAAGCCATACCCATTTTATCAACATCAGCTTTAGTCTTAGGCTCAATAGCAATACCAATTACTGGCTCTGGGAATTTCATAGATTCCAAGATAATTGGACTCTTTTCATCACACAAAGTATCTCCTGTTTTGATATCTTTAAATCCTACAGCAGCTCCAATATCTCCAGCCTCAATAAATTCGATTGGATTTTGTTTGTTAGCGTGCATTTGGTAAATACGAGAAATTCTCTCTTTGTTACCAGAACGAGTATTTAAAACATAAGAACCAGCATCTAAACGCCCAGAGTAAGCACGGAAGAAAGCTAAACGACCTACGAATGGATCTGTAGCAATTTTAAATGCCAAAGCAGCAAACGGCTCTTTTACATCTGGACGACGTAAGATTTTAGTTTGATCTTCTTCTAATAATTCAGCATCGTCAGGGTGAATTCCTTCAATACCTTCTTTATCTAATGGAGATGGTAAATACTTACAAACAGCATCTAACATAAATTGAACTCCTTTGTTTTTGAAAGAAGAACCAGCAAGCATAGGAATGATTGCCATATCGATAGTTGCAGCTCTTAAAGCATTGTTGATTTCTTCCTCTGTAATAGAGTTTTCATCTTCCATGTATTTATCCAAAAGATTTTCATCATAAGTTGCAATCTCTTCGATAAGGATAGAACGGTAATGTTTTACATCATCAACCATATCAGCTGGAATGTCAACAATATCAAAAGTAGCCCCTTGAGTTTCATCATGCCATACAATAGCTTGATTTTTAACTAAGTCAACAATCCCTTTGAAATCTGCTTCATCACCAATAGGCAAAGTAATTGCAACCGCATTCGATTTCAACATATCTTTAACCTGTCCGCATACAGCTAAGAAGTTAGCACCTTGACGGTCCATTTTATTTACGAATCCCATACGAGGAACTCTATATTGATCAGCAAGTCTCCAGTTAGTTTCTGATTGAGGCTCAACACCATCAACCGCACTAAATAAGAAAACTAAACCATCAAGTACACGTAAAGAACGGTTTACCTCTACAGTAAAGTCAACGTGCCCAGGAGTATCAATAATATTAAAGTGGTACGGTAATGATTCTGGAATAACCTTACCTTGTACAGTTGGAAAATTCCAAGTACAAGTTGTAGCAGCAGAAGTAATTGTAATACCTCTTTCTTGCTCTTGAGCCATCCAGTCCATTGTTGCAGCACCATCGTGCACCTCACCAATTTTGTGTGACTTTCCAGTATAAAAAAGAATACGCTCAGTTGTTGTTGTTTTACCAGCATCAATGTGAGCAGCGATTCCGATATTTCTTGTATATTTTAAATCTCTAGCCATTTCTTACGAATTAAAATCTAAAGTGAGAGAATGCTTTATTAGCTTCTGCCATTTTGTGAGTATCCATTCTTTTCTTAACCGCAGCACCTTCTTCTTTAGCAGCAGCTAAACACTCAGAAGCTAAACGTTGTGCCATAGATTTTTCATTTCTTCTTCTAGAATAAAGTATTAACCACTTCATTGCCATAGAAATTTTTCTGTCTGGACGAATCTGCATTGGAATTTGGAATGTAGCTCCACCAACTCTACGGCTACGTACTTCTACGTGAGGCATAACGTTAGTTAAAGCATCTTTCCAGATCTCTAATGAAGTTTTCTCATCATTTTGCTTTTTAGTTTCGATGATATCAATTGCATCATAAAATACTTTAAAAGCTGTAGATTTCTTACCATCCCACATTAAGTTGTTCACAAAACGTGTAACTAATTGGTCATTAAACCTTGGATCTGGTAAAAGTGGTCTTTTCTTTGCCGCTCTTTTTCTCATGTCTTTTTCTTAAAAGTTTTTAAATTACTTTTTTGCTTCTTTTGGGCGTTTAGCACCGTACTTAGATCTTCTTTGCGTTCTTCCTGCAACACCTGACGTATCAAGAGCTCCACGAACGATATGATATCTAACACCTGGTAAATCTTTTACCCTTCCACCTCGCACTAATACTATCGAGTGCTCTTGTAGGTTATGTCCTTCACCTGGGATGTAAGCATTCACCTCATTACCATTTGTCAAACGTACACGCGCAACTTTACGCATTGCAGAGTTTGGTTTTTTTGGTGTAGTAGTGTAAACACGCGTACAAACCCCTCTTCTTTGAGGACAAGAATCTAAAGCAACCGATTTACTCTTCTTAGTGATCTGAGTTCTTCCTGTTCTTACTAATTGTTGAATTGTTGGCATAATTAATACTAAAAATTATTATGTTTATTAAATTCCCGCTTTTTACGGGGTTGCAAATGTATAAAATAATTTTCACTATACAAACGTTAAATCATTAATTTTCAACAACATTATTTATATCTATGATTTCACAAAGAAACATTAGATATTTGCTTTACATTTAACTAACAAAACAATTGCTTTTGAAACAATTATATTACATACTCATTTTACTCCTATCATCAAATTGTTTTGCGCAATCTTTCTACCTTAATATAAATGGAATAAACAAAAAACAAGATCAAACTATTGACTCCATTTTTTACATAAAAAAACATCCAAACATAAAATCACTAAACAATGAAATTTCAACAGTAACAAACAAACTAGCAAAACAAGGCTATATAGACGCTAAAACATTAGAAAACAAAAAGGTAAACGACAGCACTTATGCTGTTTTAATAGACTTGCAAACTAGAATAAAAGAGATACATATATATATAGGTATAAATAGTTTTTTTTACCACTCAAAAACAACAACAAAAGACAGCATAATAATACCCTATACAGAACTTGAAAATTTCTTAAATCAAAAAATATCAGACAACGAAAAAGCAGGATTTGCATTTTCTAAAATCAAACTTGAAAACATTAAAAAAAAGAATTCAATAATTTACGCTGATTTAAATTTCGATTCCGAAAAAAAAAGAACCTTAAATTCAATTATTGTAAATTACACAAACCCTTCTCTGAAAGACTATTTTCCAAAAGGAGCGCTTAAACAATTAAACAAAAAATACCTAAACAAAACTTTTAATCAAGAAACTGTCAAAAAACTTTATGACGATATTAATAGTTTTGAATTTGTTTCACAGCACAAGTATCCCGAAATCTTATTCACTTCAGATTCGACCAAAATCTACATTTATCTTGACAAAAGAAAAGCGAACAATTTTGATGGATATATTGGTTTTTCAAATGACGAAAACAAAAAGTTAATTCTAAATGGTTATTTGGACATTTCACTAACAAACATATTACGAGCTGGCGAAAAATTTTCTCTTTATTGGAAAAGCGACGGAAACCAACAAAAAACCTTCAACACAAAACTTGAAATCCCCTATCTGTTTCAATCTCCACTTGGAATAAAAGCACAATTAAACATCTTCAAACAAGACAGCACATTTCAGAACACTAAAACAGACATCAATCTTGGCTACTATTTAAATTACAATTCCAAGATCTACCTTGGTTACCAATCTACCGAATCAAGCGATATTCAAAACATCAATAATTCTACTATTAGTGATTTCAACAATTCCTACTTCACTTCAACATACGAATACAAAAAAACGGACTCCAATAACAGCCTCATGCCTGGAAAAGCATTTTTAAGTTCGATAATAGGCCTTGGAAAAAGAGAAACAAATAATGATCTTGAAACAGCAGATCCTAGCAAACAATTTTATATAAATGTAAATGCCGCGTACAATTTCGAACTTAATAACAAGAATTTCATTAACATAAATTCTCAAAGTTGCTATTTAGACAGCAAAAATTATATTACCAATGAATTATTTCGATTTGGAGGCATGAATTCAATCAGAGGATTTTCAGAAAACAGTCTACAGGCAAATTTTTATTCTGCATTTCTTACAGAATACAGATATATGTTTTCAAAAAGCGCATATATCCATTCTATAGCTGATTATGCTATATATCAAGACTTAACCAATATTTCAAATCCTAAAAAAATTAAGAATTTAATAGGAATCGGCATAGGTGTAGGAATAGAAACAAAAAACGGAATTTTACGAATTATTCTCACGAATGGACAACAAAATCAACAGGAAATACAATTATATAACACTATCGTAAACATATGTTATAATGTTAAATTTTAGGGTTTACCAAAAAAAATATTTTTTTTATTAGGAAAGTTAACAAATTATTAAGAGTTTTGCGATACTAATTCAAAATATTTAAAAATGAAACTAAAGTTCAATGGATTCTTAGTGCTTTTATTAGTACTAGTTGCGCAATTGACATTTGCGCAAGAAAGAGCTGTTTCAGGAACAGTTTCCGATAATACAGGTATGCCTTTACCGGGGGTAAGTGTATTAGTGAAAGGAAGCAAAACTGGAACACAAACTGATTTTGATGGAAAATATTCTATTAAAGCATCTTCAAGCCAAGTTTTGGTATTTAGCTACATTGGAATGAAAACCCAAGAAGTAGCTGCAAGCTCATCTGTAGTTAATGTTAAATTATCAGGTGACGCACAAGAACTTGAAGCAGTTGTAGTAACAACAGCTTTAGGTATCAAAAGAGAGAAAAAATCTTTAGGTTACTCATCACAAAAACTGGATGAAAAAACAGTTAACTCAACACCAACAAACAACTTCCTAAACAACTTATCTGGTAAAGTTGCAGGTTTAGAGGTTAAAACTAACTCTAACTTTGGTGGATCTACTAACATCGTACTACGTGGATCAAAAAGTTTAACTGGAAACAACCAAGCATTAATGGTTGTTGATGGTGTTGCTATTAGCAATGATAACTTAAACTCAGCATCAGCAAAAAGCGGAAGACAAGGTTTTGACTTTGGTAACTCTGCTTCTGATATTGACCCAAACAACATCGAATCGATTACAGTACTTAAAGGTGCTGCTGCGACTGCATTGTATGGTAGCCAGGCTGCGAATGGTGCGATTATGATTACTACTAAAAAAGGTAAGAAAAACAGCGCTTTAGGAGTAAGCTTCAGTTCTACAACTTCTATGGGTTCTTATGATAAAGACACTTTCATTAAATACCAAAAAGGTTACGGAGCTAATGGTTATGCTGCACCAAATGATAGTTTCTATACAGCAGATGTAAACGGAGATGGTATTCCAGACCAAATTGTTGACATGACAGCCGATTCTTCTTTCGGTAATGCTTTCGACCCAAGTTTAAACGTGTTCCAATGGACTGCTTTTGCTCCAGGTAACGCTAATTATGGTAAAGCTACTCCATGGGTTGCTGCTGCTAATGATCCTGGTAAATTCTTCCAAAAATCTTTCAGCACAGTTAACAATATCGGATTAAGCGGTGGTGATGAAAAAGGATCTTACAACTTTAGCTACACTAACAACAATGAATCTGGAATTTTACCAAACAGTAGATTAAACAGAAACATTATTAATGGTAGTTTCACAAGAAACTTATCAGACAAAATTAAAACGTCTGCATTCTTTACATTCTCTGATCAATCTACAGTAGGTAGAAACAGTACAGGTTATGGAGATAACATCTTAACTGGTTTCAGACAATGGTGGCAAACTAACGTTGATGTTAGAGAATTAAAAGACGCATACAATGTAAACGGACAAAACGTTACTTGGAACATGAATGATCCATTAAATGGAAATTTCTCCCCAGCTTACTGGAACAACCCATACTTTGACCGTTACAAAAACTTCTCTTCTGATGACAGAACTAGAGTTCTTGCAGGTGCTAATATCTCTTATGATATAACAAAAAACTTTAATGTTTTAGGACGTGTTACTGTAGATACTTCTAACGACAGACAAGAATTAAGAAAAGAAAAAGGAAGCCACGCTGAAGAGTTTGGTTTACAGGCTTTTGATGAAACTTCTGGATACTCATTATACACAAGAAGTTTCTTACAAACAACTTACGATTTCATCGCAACTTATGATTTAAAAATTTCTGAGAAATTTTCAGGAAAAATTTTAGGAGGATCAACGTTTATTAAATCACATACAGATTCATTTGACGGATCAACAACTGGTGGTTTAGTAGCTCCTGGATTGTTTACATTAGCTAACTCTATGTCATTTTTTGCCCCAATTGAGCAAGAAATTAACTACAACAAATTAGGTCTTTATACACAAGCATCTATTGATTACAACAGAACTGTGTTTATTGAAGGGTCTTACAGAAGAGATCAATCTACTGCTTTACCACAAAACAATAATAAATACGATTACTGGTCACTTGGAACAAGTTTCATTGTATCTGAGTTAATCAAACAAGATTGGTTAAACAACTTGAAATTAAGAGCTAACTACGCAGTTGTAGGTAATGACCCTACTCCTGGTTTACTTGGATCCAAAATTAATAACGGATTAATTGGTGGGAACTTAATGTTCGCAAACAGTTCTACTTTTGTTGACTTTAAAAATTTAAGATCAGAAAAATTAAAAAGCTGGGAATTTGGTGTTGAGGCAGCAATGTTCAAAAACAGATTAAGTTTTGACGTCTCTTTGTATCAATCTAACACTACAGATCAAATTTTCAACGTACCACAATCTACAGCTACAGGATATGCAACTTCACAAATTAATGCTGGAGAAATGCAAAACAAAGGTATCGAGGTATCTTTATTCGGATCTCCAGTTAAAACTAAAGATTTCGAATGGCAAGTTGGTGTAAACTGGTCTAGAAACAGAAACGAAGTTGTTTCTTTGAACCAAGGAAGAGATAACTTACAAATAGCTTCATGGCAAAATGGAGTTACTTTAAATGCTACTGTTGGTCAACCTTACGGTACAATGAGAGGAACAGATTATGTGTATGATGCAAATGGAAACAAAACAGTTGACGAAGATGGTTACTACTTAATCGCTACTGATAAAGTAATAGGAAACATCCAAGCTGACTGGATTGGAGGTCTTTCTAACAGATTTAATTACAAAGATTTCTCTTTGAATTTCTTAATCGATATGAAAAAAGGAGGAAGTGTTTACTCTCTAGATCAAGCTTACGGACAATACACAGGTCTTTATCCAGAAACCGCTGGTCTTAACGACTTAGGAAACCCATTAAGAAACTCTATCGCTAATGGTGGTGGTATTATCCTTGACGGTGTTTACGAAGATGGTACTCCAAACCAAGATAGAATTCCTGCAAACATGGTAGGAGCTGGTTTTGGTGTTGAAGTTGAGCCAAACAAAAAATTCATCTACGATGCATCTTACGTAAAATTAAGAGAAGTTGGTTTCACATATAATGTACCATCTAGATTCTTAGACAAAACAATGGCTAAATCAATCTCATTTAGTTTATTAGGAAATAATCTTTGGATTATTCACAAAAATTTACCGTATGCTGATCCAGAAGCTGGACAATCATCTGGAAACATTCAAGGTTTTCAATCAGGTGTAATGCCAACAACAAAAGTATACTCATTTAATATTAAAGCGACTTTCTAAGATGAAAAAATTAATCCTCTCAATAACAGCATTGTCATTATTTATGACAAGCTGTGTAAGCGATGATCCTACATATAATGATGACAAGGACAAATCTTACGACGTACCTTCTGAGACGCTTTTCACAAATGCTGAAAAAGAGCTGACAGATCAACTAGTTACTCCAAGTGTTAACCTAAGCGTTCTTAGATATGCATCTCAATATTGGGCTGCAACTCAGTACAACACTGAAGCAAGATTCAACATTACAACAAGAAGAATCGGAGACGGACACTGGAATGCACTATACAGAAGTACATTAGGTAACTTACAAACTTCAAAAGAAGTACTTGTAACTGAAGGTGGTGATGCTGCTGTACAAAAAAATAAAATTGCTTTAATTGAGATTCTTCAAGTTTACACTTTCCAAGTTTTAGTGGATACTTACGGAGATGTTCCTTACACTGACGCATTGAAGGTAAAAGAAGTAATATTGCCTAAATATGAAGACGATGCTGCTATTTACCCTAAATTAATCACAAGATTAGATGCTGCAATTGCAAGTTTAGATACTAACGCAGATTCTTTTGGTGCAGCTGACTTCATTTATAAAGGTGATGTAGCAAAATGGAAACTTTTTGCTAATACTTTGAAATTAAAAATTGGTTTGAATTTAGCAGATGCTGATGCTGCTCTTTCTAAGAGTACTGTAGAAAGTGCTTACAATGCAGGAGTTATCTTAAACAATACTCAAAATGCATCATTCAACTACCCTGGCTCACCAATGTTTAATCCTATTTACGCTAACTTAGTAGCTAGTAATCGTAATGACTTCGTTGCCTCTGAAACTATTGTTAATGCAATGAATACTTTACAAGATCCAAGAAGAGCTATCTACTTCAATGCAATGCCTGACGGATCTTACAAAGGAGGTCTTAACGGTCCAACTAATATTTACCAAAATTTCTCTGCTATTGGCGACAAATTAAAAGCTGATAATTTTCCTGGTCTGTTAGCTGAGGCTACTGAATCTAACTTCTACTTAGCTGAAGCTGCTGCAAGAGGATATGCTGTTGGAAATAGTGCTGAGTACTACTACAACAGAGCGATCACTGCTTCTTTCGAAAACTGGGGAATTGCAAGTGAAGCTGCTGCTTACTTAGCTAAACCAGAAGTAGCTTATGCTACTGCTCCAGGAGCAACTTACAAAGAAAAAATCGGTAAACAAGCTTGGATTGCTTTCTTCAACAGACCATTCGAATCTTGGAACTCTTACAGAAGATTAGATTTCCCTGCTTTAGTTGCACCTGCTAACGCTGTTGCTGCTGCTGAAGGAGAAATTCCAAAACGTTATACTTATCCAATCAACGAGCAAACAGTAAACAATGCAAATTGGGCTGCTGCTTCTACTGCAATTGGAGGAAACAAACTTAAAGTTCACGTTTTCTGGGATAAATTCTAATTTATTCTAAAAACAATTATATCAAACCGCTCTGTTAATTCAGGGCGGTTTTTTTATATAAACATATTACCTATATTTGTCCAATGGAAAAAGAACATCAAATATTTGGCATTAGAGCCATCATAGAGGCAATTCAAGCAGGAAAAGAAGTAGATAAAGTTTTCATACAGAAAGACATTTCTGGTGAGCTTATGAAGGATTTAATGAAAGTAATGAAACGTGCAAACGTTAACTTCTCTTATGTACCTGTAGAAAAATTAAACCGCCTTACTCCAAATAATCACCAAGGTGCAGTAGCAACCATCTCTCCTATTGGTTTTATTGATTTAGAACATTTAGTTGAATCTACGATTGAGTCAGGTCAAAAGCCTCTTTTTCTAATATTAGATCAGGTATCAGACGCTAGAAATTTTGGTGCTATTATTAGAACAGCTGAATGTACTGGTGTAAACGGAATTATTATACAAAAAGCAGGTTCAGCTCCCGTTAATGGAGATACAGTTAAGACTTCTGCTGGAGCGGTATTCAATGTACCTATTTGCAAAGTTGAACATATAAAAGATGCGATCTTTTACTTGCAAGGTTCTGGAGTAAAAACAGTTGCTGCAACCGAAAAAACAGATCAAAACATATACGACATATCACTAACAGAACCATTGGCTATTATTATGGGATCTGAAGATCGAGGAATAAACCCTTCTGTTTTAAAAATAGTTGACGAAAAAGCCAAATTGCCAATGTTCGGTACAATTGGATCACTAAACGTATCTGTAGCCTGCGGCGCTTTTCTATACGAAGCTGTTCGCCAAAGAACCTAAAAACACATTGAGAGATTAAGATGCGAATGAAATAATTAAATACCTTTAATTAATGCTTTCAAAATCTAATTCAAAATCAAAAGTTACAATATTCCGCTGCCTGTTTGTAATTTTACTAATTACAAACAGCTACGGACAAAATACTACGTACAATCAATTTTGGAATGAAATTCAGTTCAACCAAACTTTAAGCAAAAAATGGGCAACAGAAATAGATTTTGCAGCAGCCTACAGTGGAACAGAATCTTCATCAAACTTATTTGAGAATACAATACAAAGATCTATTAGAGGCTGGGGACATTATTACTTTTCTCCAAGATGGAAGTTCTCTGCTTTCATCGCCTATTTCAACAATAGAGATGTTCCCGAAATAGGTCAGTTCGAATCTCCAGAAACACGATTTGCTCTTCAAGGTATTTATTACTTTCATAAAACCGGATATACTTTAAGCACAAGAATGCGTGCTGAATTCCGTCATATGAGAAATGAAGATGATGATTATGAAAATGTTTTTCGATATAGGCAGCAAATTAAATATATACAACCAATCAATAGTAAAATATTAAGAAGCGGTGTTGTATATGCAATTGCATCAGATGAGATTTATCTCAAATCTGGAGCAAAAGTTACAGGTGAAAGTTTCTTTGATCGGAATCGTTTAAATATTGGAGCTGGATATCTATTTTCAGATGACATTCAGGTTGAACTAACCTATTGCAATGAATATCTTCCCAGAAACAGCGGAAATCAAACAACCAATGCAGCCTCGCTTACTCTAACATTCAATAATCTTATCAGGAACCTTAAGAAGAAAATCGAAGCCAAAAAGCATCCTGAAATGAAGGATGAAGAATAATTAATTTTCTTCTTTCTTTAAAAAACATTTAAGCTGTTCGATGATAGCATCTTTATGAAGCTTAAAGTTATAGCTTCTCACAAATTCAGTTCCTTCCATATTGATTTCAGCAGTAATAGCTTCGTAATTAGAAAACGCATCAAGATCTTTATTGTCTATCAAATAGAGAACTTGCATTATAGAATCGTTACGTCGATATTGTGTATCGTAATGTGCTAGCTTATAGGTTTTGTTATTGGCTAGATGAATTATCAAATCATCTTTGATCTTTTTTCCAACTTTCTTTTCAGGAAATGGTGTGGGCTGCAGTGCAACAAAATAATTCTCTTTATCTGTAACAATATTAATTTTCAACGATTTTGATTTTGTAGTATAAAATACTGCAGGCTCAAAATAGTAAATCATACTACCATCTGCCTGTACCCTATTTTTTATTTCACATTGAGCAATTCCTTTCCCAGTAAAAACAAAACTAAAAAACAAAAGTAGAAACTTCATTTTCATAATGCTCAAGATTAAATTGTTACTCTAACAAATTTACTTTTTTTATTTCAAAGAAAATTATTCATCGGTTTCTTCTTGATCTGCTTTTCTAACTACAACATAATTTACTGGATGACTAGACGAAAAATAATCTATCTGATCCTCTTCCTCCTCATGGGAAAAAGTAACGAAATTTCCATTTTCATCAAAATGCTTCATAAAAGAATCACTGCTCGGATCAAAATCTGGACGCTGCCAATCGTAAACAATTGGCTTTGCATATTCGGGTGCTTTATAAAACAAACTCAAAACAAAACCAGTTATAAGACCTGCCAAATGACCTTCCCAAGAAATAGATTGATCAACATCTGGAAAAACATACCATATCATTCCGCCATAAAGCAAAATAACAGTTAAAGACAATGCCACCAATCTATAATATTTAGTCTGAATACCTTTAAAGAAAATAAAACTAACTAAAACATAAATTAATCCGCTGGCACCAATATGAAAATTTTCTCTTCCAACAACCCAAGTAATTAATCCTGAAAATAAAATGCCGTAGCCTATAACACCTAATGTCTGTTTTGGATAAAAAAACTGCATCGCTGCCAATAGTATTACAAGCGGAATACTATTGTTATACAAATGATCTAAATTTTCATGAATAAATGGACTGAACAAAACGCCACGTAAACCAATCAAGTCTCGAGGATAAATTCCGTATCGATAAAAATCAAAATCAAAACGGATCTGAAGCCAATATACTATCCATAAAAAGAGGACAAAAAACATCGGAAGTCCAATAACCGAATTTGAAAACCTAAAATTAGTGTCGTTCATATTTTTAGAAAATAACAATTAACAGGACTCAAAAAACTATCCAAAAATATTTTACTGATAATTTGTCATACTCCAAAATAAAAAATTGTCTCAAATCAGAACAATCGTTCTCTCTACAAACTGTTTTAACTTTTGAATGAATGAAATTTAAATCTTAAAATAGTAATTTTGTATTTATGGAAGCACCTTTAGCAGAGCGTATTCGTCCGCAGAAATTAGAAGATTATATAAGCCAACACCATTTGGTTGGACCAACTGGTTCATTAACACAGCAAATTTCAAAAGGAATCATTCCTTCATTAATTTTCTGGGGACCTCCTGGTACAGGTAAAACAACATTGGCTCAAATTATTGCTCAGGAATCCAAAAGACCTTTTTATATTTTGAGCGCTATAAATTCTGGCGTAAAAGATATTCGCGATGTTATAGAAAAAGCAAAACAAAGTGGTGGACTTTTTACTGCTAAAAACCCTATTCTTTTTATCGATGAGATTCATAGATTTAGCAAATCACAGCAAGATTCGCTTTTAGCCGCTGTAGAAAAAGGCTGGATAACTTTGGTCGGTGCGACAACCGAAAACCCAAGTTTTGAAGTGATTCCTGCATTATTGTCACGTTGCCAGGTTTACATACTAAATGCATTTACAAAAGCCGATTTAGAAGCTCTTTTGCAGCGTGCAATGAGAACCGATTCCTATTTGCTGACAAAAAAAATAAATCTAAAAGAAACAGAAGCTTTATTACGTATTTCTGGCGGTGATGGAAGAAAACTCTTAAATGTATTTGAACTTGTAGTTAATGCTTCGGCTGGTGATGAAATTACCATTACCAACGATCGTGTTTTTGAACTGGTACAGCAAAACACCGTTCTTTATGACAAAACTGGCGAACAGCACTACGACATTGTTTCTGCGTTTATTAAATCTATTCGCGGTAGCGACCCTAACGGAGCCGTTTATTGGTTGGCAAGAATGATCGAAGGCGGAGAAGAGGTAAAATTTATTGCCCGAAGAATGCTTATTTTGGCAAGTGAAGATATTGGCAATGCTAACCCAACTGCTCTTATAATGGCCAATAATACTTTTCAGGCTGTTACAACAATTGGATACCCAGAAAGCCGTATCATTTTAAGTCAATGTGCAATTTATTTGGCCACTTCGCCAAAAAGCAATGCTTCTTATATGGCAATTGGTAATGCGCAACAGCTGGTAAAACAGACTGGCGATTTGCCTGTTCCAATTCATTTGCGAAATGCTCCTACTAAATTGATGAAAGAATTAGGATACGGAGATGAATACAAATACTCGCATGATTATGCTAATAATTTTGCCGAACAAGAATTCCTTCCAGATGCTATAAAAGAAACGGTTCTTTATAATCCTGGAAACAATTCTAGAGAGAACAGTACCCGCGAATTTTTAAAGAACCGTTGGAAAGATAAATACGGTTATTAAGCCGCATTTTGTATTTAGAATTTAACTACAATTTTTTCTGAAACTAATTTATCATTCTGATAAGATTCAAAGTACCATTGTCCATCTTCTTTTAAGATTAAAGAACCCTGAACGTTATCTTTTATAGCAATATAAACATTTGGCTGAGAAGTTTTAAGAAGCTTCATAACTACCTTTGGTGTTTTATCAATTAATTGGTAACCAGATTCTGTTGGTTGCGCATATAATAAATTTGGATCTTTCAAATCTGGCGAAGATGCAGTAGCAACTGGAGTTGCAATTACAGTTGTTGCCAAAGCAGCTTTTACAGGAGCAGATGTTTTTGAATTTGCAACTGGATTTCCACTATATTTATAGTGCAAAGCATAAACTGATTTAAAGGCATTGTCTAATGCTTCTTTATAAGCTATTTCATATTCTTTCTCTCTACTTTTTCCAGCTTCTGAAGTAAAAACTACTTGTCCAAAACAATCCTTGAATTGTATAATAAGTTTAGTTACCAAGAAAGCATTATCTCTTATTACATCCATATATAAAACCTGGCAACGGTCTGTATATCCCTCAGGAAGTTGTTCATTTGAATAAAAAGCTTCGAAACCACCTTTAGTCAAATTTTGTTTACTTAAAGTTGCCAAACGATATTGATTATCCGTCTTCATAAACTCATATTTCAGAGGAATAATTACAGCTTTGTAATCATTAATAGACTGTGCAAATCCAACAACTGAACATAAAATTGCAGTAAGTAAAATTTTAATTCTCATCATTATAAATATTTTTTTAGTTCTAATAAATGGTTAATTTGTTTATAATTTTCGGAAACGTCTACTCGCTTTTCATTAAAGAAAATAGCATCTATACCAGCATTTAAAGCACCATTTACATCAGCTTCAAAATCATCTCCGATCATGATACTGCTTTCTTTAGATGTATTGGCTAATTTTAATGCATAATCAAATATAATACTATTTGGCTTTTTAACCCCAGCTAATTCCGAATTTGTAATGGTACTGAAATATCCTCCAAGTGACGCATTATTGATTTTCTTTTCTTGAACCTGAGCAAATCCGTTTGTTATAATATGAAGTTTGTACTTAGGCTTTAAATATTCCAAAACTTCAATTGCCCCATCAAAAAGATAATTGTTGTCGGTAAGAAACTCGATATAGTCATTAGCAATTTCCAAAATATTCTCTTCTGAAATTACATAATTCAAAGCATCAAATGAAAACTTCAAACGATTATAACGAAGCTCCTGATGTGTAATTTTATCATTCTGATACAATCTCCAACATTCTTGATTGATCGGAATATATTCTTTAATAAAATCTTGAGTAACGATTTCTTGATACTTAGTTTTGAAAATTCGATCAAAAGCCATTTCTGAATTTTTATCAAAATCCCAAAGCGTATGATCTAAATCAAAAAAGATGTCGGTAATATTGGTGTTCATGTATTAAAAAATTCCTTCATCTACAAAACTATAATATTTTGATTCAGTTATAATAATATGGTCTAAAACTTTAACATCTAACTTGTTTCCTGCCTCGCGAATTTTTCTTGTAATTTGTTTATCGGCATCACTAGGAATCAAACTTCCAGAAGGATGATTGTGGCACAAAATCAAGGCTGTAGCATATTTCTCAAACGCCAATTTAAAAATCAATCTGACATCAACAGTTGTACCGCCAATGCCCCCTTTACTCAGTTGAGCCTTTGAAATCACGTTGTTGGAATTATTAAGAAAAAGTACCCAAAATTCTTCATGAGACAAATCTCCTATTACTGGCTGCATTAAATCGAAAACCTTTTTACTCGAAGTAATTTTAGTCATTTCAACTGCTTTTTCTGATCTCCTACGCGCGCATAGCTCTAAAGAAGCAACAATTGTAACAGCCTTTGCCTCTCCTATTCCTTTAAATTTCATTAATTGAGCAATAGATAATTTTGCTAATGAATTTAATCCGCCAACACTAGCTAAAATACGCTGACTTAATGCAACCGCAGATTCATTACGACTTCCTGAACCAATTAAAATTGCTAATAATTCAGCATCACTCAAAGCCTCTTTTCCTTTGAGCATTAATTTTTCGCGAGGTTTGTCATCATCAGACCAATTTTTTATAGCAAAATGTCCCACTTCCATAATTATAATTTTAAGAAGCGAAGATATTTAAAAAAGAAGAAAAATCTCTCAATTAATGTCGGACGTTTTTAAATTTTAGTATCTTTAAAACTAAATTATCTGAAAATGAAATCATTAATCTCCTGCTTTATTTTATTGTTTTTTCTATCATGCCACCAAAAAGAAAACAAAAGTGTAGCTGTTTCAAATTCTACCGAACCTAAAACTTTTGGCGAAAAATTATCACAAGCAGCAATTTCAATAATTGATCCATCAATAGATTATGACCCATCTTACTTCAAAATTGATTATCCAAATGGCGATGTTCCAAAAGACAAGGGAGTTTGTACAGATGTTGTAATACGCTCGTATCGAGTTCTAAATATCGATTTGCAAAAAGAAGTTCATGAAGATATGATCGAAAATTTTTCACTCTATCCAAATCTTCAAAAATGGGGAATGACAAAAACAGATACTAATATTGATCATAGAAGAGTTCCGAATTTAGAGGTGTTTTTTGAAAGAAAAGGCACAAAATTACCCGTTACACAAAATGCAAAAGACTATAAAACTGGTGAATTAGTAACCTGGATGATTAATGATAAATTGCCACATATTGGAATTGTAACTAATAAAAAATCAGCTGACGGAAAACGTAATTTAATTGTTCATAACGTCGGCGGCGGACAAGTTTTAGAGGATTGTTTATTCGAATATAAAATCGTTGGACATTTTAAATATGAGAAATCTAATTAGATAATGTGCCAATTTGATTATTAAAACTCAAAAAAAATGTGCCAACTACAAAAGCATTGGCACATTATCTAATTTTCAAATTGACTAATTCTCTAATTAATCAAACCTTTTACTTCGTCAAAATTTAAACCTCCGTAATTTCCTGAACTCATTAATAAAAGTGCAGAATTATCTAAATTTAAGTCGAATAAGTATTCTTTAAATTCAGCTGGATTGGTATAAATAATTAAATCTTTTCTATTAAATGCAGTTGCAATTTGCTCATAAGTTACTTCTTCCAGTTGTTTAATTTTCACCGCATCTGGCGAATAAAAAACAACCGCAACATCTGCATATTCTAGAGCGCCTTCATATTCTTTTAAGAACTCAGCATTTAAACTGCTATACGTATGCAACTCTAAACAAGCTACTAAAGTTCTATTTGGATATTGCTCTTTTACCGCTTTTGTTGTCGCAGCCACTTTACTTGGCGAATGCGCAAAATCTTTATAAGCTACTTTTCCTTTTCCTTCGGCAATTTTTTCTAAACGCTTAGAAGCGCCTTTAAAGCTTGCAATTGCTTCGTAGAAATCTGCTTCATCAACACCCATGTTTTGGCAAATCCATTTTGCTCCTGCCAAGTTATTTAAATTATGCGCACCAAAAACTTCAATCGGCATATCGCCCTCTGGAGTTTTTAATAAAGTCACTCCATCACTCACAGCATATTCTGGAGTTGAGTAAGCGATTTTTCTAATCGGATTTGTTGCTGCTTCAGAAACGCGTTTTACTTCTGGATCATTTTCGTTGTAAACTAAAATTCCACCATTTGTAATTTTTTCGATGAAGATCTCAAACTGCTCGACATAGTTTTCATACGTTGGAAAAACATTAATATGATCCCAAGCAATTCCAGAAATCAAAGCAATGTTTGGCTGATATAAATGAAATTTCGGACGTCTGTCAATTGGAGAAGATAAATATTCATCTCCTTCCAAAACAACAAAATCATTTTCTTCTGTTAAATGCACCATGGTGTCAAAACCTTCCAATTGTGCTCCTACCATATAATCAACCGCAATGTTGTGGTAATGCATTACATGCAAAATCATCGAAGTAATCGTTGTTTTACCATGAGAACCACCAATTACAACACGCGTTTTATTTTTAGATTGCTCGTATAAAAATTCAGGATAAGAGTAGATTTTTAATCCTAATTCTTGCGCTTTTAATAATTCAGGATTATCCGCTTTTGCGTGCATTCCTAAAATAATCGCATCAATATCTGAAGTGATTTTTTCTGGAAACCAGCCCAATTCTGCAGGAAGAATTCCTTTTTTCTCTAATCTTGATTTTGAAGGTTCAAAAATAGCATCGTCACTTCCCGTAACTTGATATCCTTTATTATGTAATGCTAATGCCAGATTGTGCATTGCGCTTCCGCCAATGGCGATGAAATGTGTTCTCATTTAAAATGTTTAATCGTTAAACTGTTTCATCGGTTAATCGAAATAGCAAATAACTAATAAAACGGTGTAATTATTCTTCAAAAATAAGGAATTATAGATTCCATCATTTGGTTTTAAAGATAAATTAATTAGAAGACAACAAAAAACCCGACAAGTTTTTTAAATCCTGTCGGGTTTGATATTTAAATCAGAACTAAAGATTATTTAGCAATCGTCAATTCGTCAATAATGTTTTTAGCACCAGCGTACTTGTCAATAATCCAAAGTACGTAACGAATATCAACGTTGATCGTTCTTTGTAATTTAGGATCAAAAATTACGTCTCCAGCCATTGCTTCGATGTTTCCGTCAAAAGCAATTCCAATTAATTCTCCTTTTCCGTTAAGAACTGGTGAACCAGAATTTCCTCCAGTGATATCATTATCAGTTAAGAAGTTTACTGGCATATAACCAGCTTTATCAGCATACTGTCCGAAATCTTTTTTCTTGTTCAATTCTAATAAACGAGCTGGCAAGTCAAATTCCTGATCTCCTGCTTTGTATTTTTTAACCATACTTTCCATTGTAGTATAGTTATTGATTTTAGCATCGTTACGAGGATCTGCAGGTAAAGCACGAACTTTTCCGTAAGTTAATCTCAACGTAGAGTTTGCATCTGGATATTTAATTGCGTTTAATTTAGATTCTCTTAAACCTTCAACCAATTTACGGTAAGCAGTTGCAAAACCATCATCTGCTTTTGCTTGATCGTCTGTTTTAGAACGGTATTTTGTCAATAAATCATTAGAAATAATATACAATGGATCGTGCACAATTGCTAATGGTTTTGGATCAGCTAAAAATGCTAATACTTTTTCTTTATTAGTAAAATAACTAATCTCAGTTGCTTTTGCTACATCTGCAGTAAAGTCACCATTATTAGCTGTTTTCATTTTTGCAATTTCTGAAGCAATACCATATTCAGCACCTTTTGAAGCGTATAAATTCAATTGAGCTGTCAAAATGTCTTTTTCTAACGGAGCATTAAACTCACCATAGATACTTTCAACCATTGCATTGATTTTAGGAAGCATTTCTGCTTTCTTAGCATCATTTTCTTTATAGTAAGCAATTAATGCATTTCCTAAATTAGCAGGTCCAGTTGCATAACTAGAAGTACGTAAAAGTTGCATCAAATAATTATCGTGACGTGCTTTTAAGTTTGTTTCTCTGTAATAATCGTTTATAGTCGGAATTACATTTTCGTATTTCTCTTTGTTTGCAGGTTTACTTGCCCACTCGTAGAATTTATCTTCTTGTTCTGCTTTTGTATCAACAGTTCCAGCTTTTGTTAAAGCATCGATCATACCTTGACGGTTTTTCCAGTAGTTTGCAGTTGAAGCATATTTAGAAGCATACTGTAAACGAACAGTTGCATCTTTATCCATATACTTTTTCATTACATCCATTCCGGTTTTTGCACCTTCAACCCAAGCAGGATAAGCATATTTAATGTTTTGCTCAATTCCTCCAGCTGGCATCCAACGGTTTGTTCTTCCTGGATAACCTAAGATCATTGCAAAATCATTTTCTTTTACTCCTTTTAAACTTACAGGCAAATGGTGTTTAGGTTGCAATGGCACATTGTCTTTAGAATATGCTGCAGGATTTCCATCTTTATCTGCATAAACTCTAAACATAGAGAAATCTCCAGTTTGACGAGGCCATTCCCAGTTGTCTGTATCTCCACCAAATTTACCAACACTTTCAGGAGGAGTTCCAACTAAACGTACATCTGTGTAATCTTGATAAACAAAATAGTAATATTCATTTCCTTGAAAGAAAGGACGAACAGAAACAGTGTATTTTCCGTTTTCGCTGTTTTCTTTTTCAATTAAAGCGATTTCTTGCTGAATGATTTTGTTTCTTTCAGTTTCTGTCATAGTATCATTTACTTTAGACAAGATTCTTTTTGAAACATCATCCATACGAACAAAGAAACGAACGTATAAAGATTTAGGCTTTAGTTCTTCTGAACGATTTTTTGCCCAAAAACCATTTTTCAAATGATTTTGTTCTGCAGTTGAAAGTTCTGCAATCGCGCTATATCCACAGTGGTGATTAGTCAATACCAATCCGCTGTTTGAAACGATTTCAGCTGTACAGCCTCCATTGAATTGTACAATCGCATCTTTTAAGCTATGATTGTTGATACTGTAAATTTCTTCGGCTGTCAATTGCAAGCCCATTTTTTCCATATCTCTATGGTTCAATCTTTCGATAAACATCAAAAACCACATTCCTTCATCGGCTCTCATTGGGAAAGCCATAAGGCACATGGTCAAGAATAAAATTACTTTTTTCATGTTATTTTGTTTAAGTGATGCGAATATAACTCATTTTCGCAAAAAAAATAAGCTAAACAATCTTAAACTAAACATAACAAACAAAACAAAAAGGTGATTTTGCGAAATTCACAATTTTAGCAAAACAAGAATAACCTTTAAATTTTAAAAGTTACTTCACAAAAAATAATAAAAAGATTAGATAAAATGATTTTAAACTTTAATTAAAACCATTATTTATAAAAATAAACTTTCAAAATTAAAATTATAAATTAAATCTTTTCTTACAAATTGTTTTCTCCTACATTTGCCATCCAAATAAAAATGAAATTAAAATGAAAAAATTATTAGTAGCAGTTGTAATATTACTTACAACTATCGCAAGTGCACAGAAAAACTCTATCCTATTAGGCGGAAATGTTGGATTCTCCTCAGAGAAAATTGGAGAATCAAAACTTGAAAATTTTGAATTTTCTCCAAAAGTTGGATATCAGTTTGCTGACCAATGGACAGCAGGAGTTGAAGGTTCTATTGCAAACGTAAAAACAAAAGGGACAGACACAACTGAAAAATATAAAATTGGTGGTTTTGTACGTTACTCGACTCCGCTTTCTGAACTATTCTCTGTTTATGTAGACTTAGGTGCAGGATATCAAAACACTTCACTAAACAATGCAAAAGGAATGTATGCAAGTTTTGATCCAGGATTATTTATTAATATGAAAAATGGTTTTGGTTTGAATTTCTCTATTGGAGGAATCAATTACGATAATCTTGACGGAAAAAATGATCCAAGACAAGAACGTTTTGGTTTTAACTTTGGAAAAACTCTAAACATCGGAATTTCTAAAAACTTCGGATTATAATTAAAAGTAAAGATTTAGCCATCTTAATACTTTTTGTTTTTTCGTGCAAAAAGTAAAAACCCGACAATAAATAATATTGTCGGGTTTTATATTTTTAGTAAAATACTTTTACTCGTTAAGCATTTTCCAAAGTCTGTCTTTCAAATCTGTTAAACCTTGCTGGGCAACAGACGAAATAAACATATAAGGAACTCCGTTGAACGAAACATCTAATTCTGCTTTCAACTCTGCTTTCAATTCGTCATCCAACATATCGCATTTTGAAATAACAACAAGACGTTCTTTATCTAACATTTCGGGATTGTATTTAGTCAATTCATTCACCAAAATATCATATTCTGCCTTGATATCAGCGGTATCAACTGGAATTAAAAATAATAATGTTGAGTTACGCTCAATATGACGCAAGAAATAATGACCAAGACCTTTTCCTTCGGCAGCACCTTCAATAATTCCAGGAATATCGGCAATTACAAAAGATTGAAAATCTCTGTAAGCTACGATTCCTAAATTAGGTTTTAAAGTCGTAAACGGATAATCTGCAATTTTGGGTTTTGCTGAAGTTAATACAGACAATAATGTAGATTTTCCAGCATTTGGAAAACCAACTAAACCAACATCGGCCAAAACTTTAAGTTCTAGAATAACATCCATTTCTATTCCAAGCAAACCTGGCTGTGCATAACGAGGTGTTTGGTTTGTAGAACTTCTAAAATGCCAGTTCCCTAAACCTCCCTTTCCTCCTCTTGCAAGAATCTGTTTTTCTCCGTGTTCCGTAATTTCAAAAAGTGTCTCTCCAGTTTCTTTGTCTTTTACAACAGTTCCTAGTGGCACTTCAATGATTTTATCTTCTCCATCTGCACCTGTACTACGATCGCCACCTCCATCTCCACCGTGACCAGCTTTAATGTGACGTGCAAACTTTAAATGAAATAATGTCCAGAGTCCTTTATTTCCAACTAAATACACATGTCCTCCACGGCCTCCATCTCCTCCGTCGGGACCTCCTTTTTCAATAAATTTCTCTCTATGTAAATGCGTAGATCCTTTTCCTCCTTTTCCGGAAGAAACATATATCTTAACGTAGTCTACAAAATTTCCTTCTGTCATTTTCTTTGTTTATGTAAAGTTTCAAGTTTCATGTTTCAAGTTTCAAGTTGCGTAATGCATAATCTGAAACTTGAAACATGAAACTTGAAACAAATTTTCTCTCTACTCTTTCAATGCTCTCACAAGCACTTTATCAATCTTAACACCGTCCATATCGATTACCTCTAGGACGAATTTCTGCCAAACTAATTTTTCGCCTTCTTTTGGAATATGTGAAAGCTCCGTCATAATCATTCCGCTTACGGTATTTACTTCGTAATCGTTTGTTAATTCGTCCAACTCAAAATAAGTTAAGAAATCGTGTAATGAATAATGTCCGTCAACCAGCCATGAACCGTCTTCTCTTTCTATAAGCTGGAATTCATCTTTATAAAATTCAGATGCATCTCCAACTAAAGCTTCCAGAATATCATTCAAAGTAATTAAACCTTGAAAAACCCCATATTCATCTGAAACTAAAGCGTAATGAACACCTGTTTTTTTGAAATTTTCTAAAGCTTTGTATGCTGTAGTTTGCTCCATTAAATAAGGTGCATCAGAAACTATTGCTGACAAATCAAAATTATCATTTTCGATGTTAGCAAAAATATTTTTAAGTGTTACAACTCCAACAATATCATCGTAATTATCATTATAAACTGGATAAACAGTATGCAGATCCTGAACTACCAATTCTTTAATCTTTTCTCTGTCTGCTTTTAGTGGAAGCATATCAACAGATTTTCTGTGTGTCATTAACGAACTTACTTTTCTATCTCCGATATGAAAAACACGTTCCACGATATCTTGCTCTATTTCTTGAACCTCTCCTACTTCTGTACCTTCTTTAATAATGGCTTTAATTTCTTCTTCTGTAACTTTTCCGTCAGCAGTTGGTTTTATCTGAAAAACATTCAGCAAAAAATCTGTTGATGAAGTTAAAAGCCAAATAAATGGTGCCGTAATAATCGAAATCACTTTCATTGGCATTGCAACCATTTTAGCAATAGCTTCTGGATAATTTAATCCGATTCGTTTTGGAAGTAATTCTCCCAAAACCAATGAGAAAAAAGTTAATACAACCACTACAATTCCAACTGCAATTGAATGTGCATAGGGTTTAAGAGAGGCAAAACCTGCCACAAAAAGCTCTACATCGGCAGTGATTTTGTCACCAGAATAAATACCCGTCAAAATTCCGATTAAGGTAATTCCGATTTGTACAGTAGATAAAAACTTATTTGGGGAATTGGCTAAATCGAGTGCCGTTTTAGCGCTTTTGTTGCCTTTTTTCGCAGCAGTTTCCAGCCTGTTTTTACGGGCCGAAATCAAGGCGATTTCAGACATGGAGAAAACTCCGTTTAATAGAATTAGAAAAAATATAATTAGTATTTCCAATTGATAGGGGATTCGTTATAAAATGGTCTCGTTAAATGTAATTTGTATTCAATTTATTAAGGCTGTCAATTAAAAAACTAATTTTTCTAACCCAAAAACTTTGATTGTCAAAAACATTTGAAAAGCCCGTTTTAGAGTTAGAAAAATAGTTTTTTTGAGCCCGATAATTATCGGGAGTAACGTACAGCTTAAAAAAGCTTTCTACAAATTATCTATAACTGACGTTAAGCGCTCTGTAATTTGTTCCACAGTTCCGATACCATCTACGGCATGAAACTTATTTTGTTCTTTGTAATATCCAATAAGAGGAGCTGTTTTCTCATTATATTCTTGATATCTTACACGAATTTTTTCTTCGTCTTGATCATCAGCTCTTCCGCTTGTTTTTCCTCTTTCAAGTAAACGTTTTACCAAAATTTCGTCATCAGCTTCTAAAGCGATTGTTGCTGTTACGCTTGACCCAATTGTTGGTAAAAATTTATCTAAAGCTTCTGCCTGATTGATTGTTCTTGGATAACCGTCAAACAAAAATCCTGCAGTATCTGGATGTTTTTTAACCTCATCAATTAACATTGCAGTTGTTACTTCGCAAGGAACCAATTCTCCATTGTCCATAAAAACTCTTGCTTTTTTTCCTAGTTCAGTATCATTTTTTAAATTAAAACGAAAAATATCTCCAGTTGAAAGGTGTGTTAAATTGTATTTTTCTTTTAAAAATTCTGCCTGAGTTCCTTTTCCTGCACCAGGCTTTCCAAATAAAACGATGTTAATCATAATTGAAATGAGTGTTGTTACTTCTGTCTTTCAGAAGTCTTTAAATGAATATATAGTTGTGTTTTGTTATTCTGCTAATTTGTAAACTTCAGTTAGGTTTCTTCCTAAACCATCGTAGTCTAAACCGTAACCTACAATAAATTTGTTCGGAATTCTAATTCCGATATAATCTATTTTTATATCTTTTTTATAAGCTTCTGGTTTAAAAAACAATGTTGCAATTTTAAAATGCTTAACATTCTGCGCTTTAAACAAATGCTTTAATTCTTCAATTGTGTTTCCAGTATCAATAATATCTTCAATAATAATTACCGTTCTTCCAGACAAATCTTGGTTAATTCCAATTAGTTCTTTAACCGAATTTGTTGTTTCAGTTCCTTCATACGATGCCATTTTGATAAACGAAACCTCGCACGGTTTTTTATACTTTTTCAAAAAATCTGACACTACCATAAAAGCGCCATTCAAAACTCCAATAAAAATTGGCGTATCATCTCCAAAATCATCTTCGACCTGAGCCACTATTTTAGTTAAAGCAAAATCAATTTCTTTAGCCGAAATAAACGGAACAAATTGTTTATCGTGAAGTTGTATCATTATTTTTCATTTTAAAATAATGGACAAAGATAAAGAATTAGAACTTAACTGCTTCTATCAAAATGGAGTGTATCGCGATATTTTTTAAGAATGTTAAATATCAGTTAATGTTTACAAATTATTTTTTGAGACTACCCGAATTTTAAGTAAATTGTTGTACTATAATTATTTAACTCCAAAAACCAATGAAAAAATCCTTAACCTTATTTTCAATTCCATTATTAGCCTTAATGACTGCCTGCAATGGGCAAGTAAAAAAAGAAGAAAAAGAAGCTTTGGCGAAACAGCCAAACAATGTTGTAAAAACTGCCATTGGAGATATTACGCTTCCTCCACCCTATGCAACCGAATCAAAAAGCAACAATAGTAAAGTGATTGGCTGGCCTGCTGGCAAAACTCCAAAGGCCCCTGAAGGTTTTACCGTAACTAAATTTGCTGACGGATTTGAGAATCCGCGTTGGACTTACATTGCGCCGAACCAAGATATTTTTGTGGTGGAAAGCGGAACTCGCAATAGCAAAAATCAGATTACAGTTTTACGAGATAAAGATAAGGACGGAAAATTTGAAACTAGAGAAGTTTTTATTTCTGGACTAAACAAACCTTTCGGAATGCTAGTCCTAAAAGACTTTTTCTACATTGCCAATACCGACGGATTATACCGTTATCCTTATAAAAACAATCCGCTTAAATTGGAAACTAAAGGAGAAAAAATTCTTGAACTTCCTGCGGGAGGTTACAACAATCACTGGACAAGAAATTTATTGGCAAGTCCAGACGGAAACAAAATTTACGTTTCTGTGGGTTCCGGAAGTAATGTTGGCGAAAACGGAATGGACAAAGAAGTGCGTCGCGCAGCAATTTTAGAAATTAATCCAGACGGAACTGGAGAAAAAATCTTCGCCTCGGGTCTTAGAAATCCAGTTGGAATGGACTGGAATCCTGCCAACAAAGAACTGTGGACTGCAGTAAATGAACGAGACGAATTGGGCGACGACCTAGTTCCAGATTATATTACAAGTGTAAAAAGAGATGGTTTCTACGGATGGCCTTATTCTTATTTTGGAAGTATTCCTGATCCGAGAATGAAAGGCGAAAGAAAAGATTTAGTCGAAAAAGCAATTGTTCCAGATGTTCCCGTTGGTTCGCATACTGCTTCATTGGGATTGGCTTTTTATACTAAAGATGCTTTTCCTGCAAAATATAAAAACGGCGCTTTTGTAGGTCAGCATGGTTCTTGGAACCGTTCTAAAATTTCGGGCTATAAAGTACTTTTTGTTCCCTTTAAAGATGGAAAACCGTCAGGAAAACCAGAAGATTTTTTAACAGGTTTTATTTCTGATGCAAACAAAGCAGAAGTTTACGGACGTCCTGTTGCCGTAACCGCGATGAATGACGGATCGCTTTTAGTAAATGATGATAGCAGTAATACGATTTGGAAGGTTACAGCCAATAAATAAATCACAATACTTAAATCTCAAATTCCAATTCCGAAAATTATTGGAATAATTATAAAAAGAAAATTTTAAACACATAGAGACATAGATTTTTGTTTAAAAGATGTTATTAAGAAAACTCGTTTTCGCACATAGTTTTGTTATGTGGCTTTTGATAAGTGAAACGCCTTTTTTGCCTCAATCAATGCTATGTTTCTATGTGTTAAAAATAAATCTCAATAGTAATCTGTTCAGATAAAATTCCAAATTCCTAGAATTGCTACATAAAATATATGTTTTTAAAAAAATACTATTTTCTAATTATTGTTTTTTCGATTTTACAAAATCTAATTGCACAAGAAAAAGAAGTCCAAAATATTGATTCTGTCAAAACTCAAAAACTGAATGAAGTTTTAATAAGTCCGCTTCATATCAATCGTGATTTACAGAATAGTCCTTCATCGATTGGCATTTTATCCGAAAAAGAATTACTTCGAAATAACACTACAGACATTAGCAATGTCATTAATACAATTCCTGGCGTTTTTATGCAATCGTCAAATATCACCACAACCCGAATTTCGATTCGCGGAATTGGCGCGAGAACTCCATACGGAACCAATAAAATTAGAGCTTTTTACGGAAGTATTCCGCTGACATCTGGAAACAGCGAAACGGTAATTGACGATATCGATCTTCAAAACATCAATCAACTTGAAGTCATAAAAGGGCCACTTTCGAGTATTTATGGAGCAGGTTTGGGCGGAGCGATTCTCATTTCGCCTCAAACATTAAAAAAAGGCAATTATCAAACCGAAATAAGTTCTGTTTTTGGTTCTTTTGGCTTGCTCAAAAACAGAGTAAGTTTTGATTTGAACGAAAAAAGTTCTTCTTTAAGTCTCAGTTATCATAATTTAAAAACAGACGGATGGCGCCAAAATAGCGCTTACAATCGGGAAGGAATTACACTTTCGGGAGAATTATTCCGAAAGAAAAACAGTAAACTGACATACTTCTCTAATTATACTTATTTAAAAGCTTTTATTCCGAGTTCCATCAATAAAACTACTTTCGAAAATAATCCGCAGGCGGGCGCGCCAACTTGGGTTGCTTCACAGGGTTTTAAAGAATACAAATCGACTTTGGGCGGATTGGCTTATGATTTCCATATAAACGATCACCTCAACAATTCGACTTCGGTTTTCATCAATTATAAAGACAGCAACGAACCGCGACCTTTTGATATTTTACGTCAATATACTTTTGCCTCAGGCGTAAGAACACAATTTTCTGGTGATTTTACAATCGGAAAAATCAAAAATCAATTTATTGCCGGATTGGAATATTTCAGAGATAATTACAGCAGTAATACTTTTGAAAATCTTTATCAGCAAAATAATGGAAACGGAAGTTTGCAAGGCGATCAACTTACAGCAACTGACCAGAAAAGACATTTTTATAATGTTTTTTCGCAAATTAGAACTTTACTTTCTGATCGATTTGAAATTCAGGCAGGATTAAATTACAACAAAACCAAATTCGAATTGCAGAATGATTTTGCCGCTTCCGCGGATAACCCGAAGGAAGAATATAGTTATGATGGCATTTTTTCGCCACAACTTTCTTTTTTATTTAAGCCAAACGAAATTCAAACTTTTTACTTTTCTGTAAGCCGAGGATTTTCTCTTCCCGCAACCGAAGAAACTTTAACCTCAACAGGAAATATCAATCAGAACATCAAACCGGAAACAGGCTATAATTTTGAATTGGGAGGAAAACTACATTTCTTCAATAAAAAACTGTATACACAAATTGCCGTTTATCGAATGGAAATTAAAGATTTATTAGTTGCCAAAAGAATTGGCGACGATCAATACGAAGGCGTAAATGCAGGAAAAACCTTTCATGAAGGAATTGAAATCTCATTAAACCACAATTGGCCAATCAATCAAACTTTTAATTTAAATTCTTATGTCGGAACATCTATCGGAAATTATGAATTCAAAGAATTTGTCGACAACGGAAATGATTATTCTGGAAACAAATTAACTGGAGTTCCCGCCAATACGGCAAGTGCTGGTTTTATCCTAAACACCAATTCAGGGTTTTATGTTTCAGCCGATTTTCAGTTCACAGATAAAATCCCGATGAACGATTCAAATGCCAATTTTTCAGATTCTTATTCTCTTTTGAATTTAAAAACGGGTTACCAATTCGAAATTCTATCGGGTTTAAAAGCACGTTTAGACGCTGGAATCAATAATGTAACAAATGAAAAATATGCTTCTATGATTTTAACCAACGCAACAGGAGTTGGAAATGCGCAACCGAGATTTTATTATCCTGGATTACCCATAAATTATTACGGAATTATCTCATTAAATTACTTATTTTAGCGTTGTATTAAATACCAAAAACAATGCTATCCGAATTGCAAAAAAAACTGGATTACGTAAATGCATATAGAGAAAACCGTCTCAAAGCTGCGCAAGATGTTCTAGAAAACCCCACGCTTTTTAGTGAATTGGTTTCAATTTGCTTTTCGCCCGAAGATAAAAACAATCATAAAGCCTGCTGGATTTTAGAATTTGTTTCGTATGAAGAATTGCTTTGGCTCCAGCCTCATCTTGATTTTTTCTGTTCGAATTTGAAAGTTTTAAAAGATGAAAGTTCCATGCGCCCCATTGCAAAGGTGACACAACTTTTAGTTAAATCGCATTATAAGAAAAACGAAAACTGCATAAAACTTTCTGAAGAAAATCTCCAAGACTGTATTGAAGCTTCTTTTGATTGGTTAATTAATGACACCAAAGTCGCAACAAAAGCCTACTCGATTCGCACTTTATATATTCTAGGAAATTATTACGACTGGATTCATCCCGAATTAAAAGTAATAATTGATAAAGATTTCGGAGATCATTCTGCAGCCTATAAAGCCGTTGCCAAAGAAGTATTAAAGAAAATAAAATAAGTTTTTAATAGCCACGACCCGAGCGATAGCGAACAGGCGAAGCAATTCACGAATTATTTTTTTATACATAATGCAAGGAAAAAAAAATTCGTGAATTCGTGGCGGAAAAAACTTGTACTCAACGAAATTTTGGCTAAAAAAAGATTAAAAAGTATCTTTGCAAAAACACAACACAAAATGAATTATTTTTCTTCTGATTTTAAATTGGGAATATTAGGTGGCGGACAATTAGGTAAAATGCTTTTGTTCGACACCAGAAAATTTGATATACAAACTTACGTTCTAGATCCGAGCGACGAAGCGCCTAGCAAAATCGCCTGCAACAAGTTTTTTCAAGGCGATCTAATGGATTATGAAACCGTTTACAACTTCGGGAAACAAGTCGATGTTTTGACCTTCGAAATCGAATTGGTAAACCTTGAAGCTTTAACGCAATTAGAAAACGAAGGACTAAAAATATATCCATCTCCAAAAACTTTAAAAGGAATTCAGAATAAAGGCATTCAAAAAGATTTTTACGCTAAAAATAATATCCCAACTGCACCATTTGAAAGATTCCAAAATTTAGATCAACTAAAATCTAAAATTAACGATTTACAATTGCCATTTGTATGGAAATGCACTGAATTTGGTTATGATGGAAATGGCGTAAAAATAGTTCGTCAAGCTTCAGATTTAGATACGCTTCCAAATGTAGAATGTATTGCAGAAACTATGGTTCCGTTCAAAAATGAATTGGCGGTAATTGTGGTCAGAAATCCATCGGGCGAAATGAAAACCTATCCGGTTGTAGAAATGGAATTTCACCCAGAAGCAAACCAAGTTGAATATGTAATCTGCCCAGCAAGAATCGATGATAAAGTAGCCGAAAAAGCGAGAGCAGTTGCCTTAAAAGTTTCAGAAAAATTTAATCATGTTGGTCTTTTAGCTGTAGAAATGTTCCAAACTCAGGATGATGAAATTTTAGTCAATGAAGTTGCTCCTCGCCCACACAATTCTGGACATTATTCAATTGAAGCAAGTTATACTTCACAATTCGAAAATCATTTGCGCGCTATTTTAGATCTTCCTTTAGGAAACACTGACAGTAAAGTTGCTGGAATTATGGTAAATTTAGTGGGTGCCGAAGGTCATTCTGGAAATGTAATTTATGAAAACATCGAAACCATTTTAGGATGGGATGGTGTTACGCCACATATTTACGGCAAAAAACAAACTCGCCCTTTCAGAAAAATGGGTCACGTTACAATTGTAAACGAAAATATGGCTGAAGCAAGAAGAATTGCACAGGAAGTTAAAAATACTATTAAAGTGATTAGCGCTTAGTGATTAGTCTCCGCTTTTCAGTTTATAATATCAATCCTTTTTTAATTAGCTTTGTAAAAATTCAATAAATGAAAATTTCAAAATTACATATCGATCAGTTTAGACATTTAGAAAATCTAGATTTTGATTTTACTTATCAAAGTGGTGAACGAAAAGGTGAACCTTTAGATAAAATATGTTTTATTGGACAAAGTGCTACTGGGAAGACTGGTTTATTAGAGTTAATTAAAGAGAGACATATTTCTATAAATAATTGCATTGTTTCAGATAGCGTTTTTTCATACAAAATTGGAATTCCTATTAATTTTGGCAGCGTAATTTTTGAGCATAATGATGATTTAATTGAAATCAATAACAAAACACTGAATTTTAATGGACAATCACTCAAATATGCACATACTGGAAACTTTTCTAATTTATTAAGTGATGCAACTAGCAATTACATTTATTATTTTAAAGCAAATTTAATTTCGGAAAAAAATATTGAACTTTTTACAAAGAACCCCACTGATTTAGTCGAAAAATATCCGGGAATAGATGAAAGGTTTATTTTGACTAATATGTACTCAAAAGAAAATCCAATCATTTTTGATGATAATGTTGACTCTGATTTGTGGTTAATTTTATTAAACGAAATTTTAAATTACCGTAAAAATTTTACTCAGAAAATGTCTGAGCTAATACACAAAGGTTTAATTGCTGATGCAAAAAAATTAGGTTTAGAATTTCAAAAATGGCAACAAAATAATCCAAACAAACTGGAGGATTTTGCTGAGAAATTTAATCCGATTTTAGAAAAATTAAATTTAGAAGTAGATTTAATTAATACTGAATATTCCATACCTATTAAAAACAAAAAAAATGATGAAATAATACCCATACAAAACACTAGTACAGGAACAAAAGGATTATTATTATCATTTTTACCATTATTCAAACTAGAAACCAAAGACTCAATAATTTTAATTGATGAACCAGAAAGATCATTATATCCAGATATGCAAATGGATTTAATGGATAACTACAAAAATCTTGCTCCAGAAGCTCAATTTGTTGTTGCAACTCATTCTCCTTTTGTAGCCGCTTCTTTTGAGCCTGATGAACGTTTCATTTTATATTTTGATAATGAAGGAAAAGTAGCAGTCCGTAGAGGAAGTTCTCCAATTGGAGATGATCCAAACGATATGCTTTATAATGATTTTGGAATTAACTATATCAATAAATATGGGCAACAAAAACATCAGGAATATTTAGACTTAAAACAAAAAATACACTTCGAAACTGATCCTAAAAAGAAGGAAGAAATTTCAGAACAGTTAGAAAAATTAGGTGAAGAATATAATTTCTAAACATGAAAAGAGTTTTTAAGAACCCAACTTCTGAAATCATTATCCAAAAAATAATTTATAAAAAAGGTAATAATAAAAAGTTATCTTCTATCCTTTTAAAAGAACAGAAAAACTTTTGCGCCTACACCGAAGAATATATTGGATGTAATGATGCCGTTGATATAGAACATTTTAATCCTAATTTAAAATATTTAGAAACTGATTCTTATCAAAACTGGTTTATAGTAAAGCACAAACCAAATAATCTTAAAAGAACCACTTGGATTGAACCTATACTTTATCCATTTGATGAAAATTTTGAAACAAGGTTAATTTATTCTGATGGTTATTTTTTATATAATCCCGAAGACATTGAAGCAAAAAACTTAATTGATCTTTTGAATTTGAATGATGAAATTTTTGTAAAAAATAGAAAAAGATTTATCCAAAGAAGAAAAGAAAGAATTGCCGAAAAAGAAATCTCAGCATTTGATTATTTCACAGAAAAAATTGAAAACGAAATTGAATCTTTAAAATATTTAAGAGCAATTCAAGAAGAATTTGTTATAGATATTTGGAACATGATTCCAAAAATAGAATAAAATAAATAGTGTCTGCAGTTTCCAACAACTTGAAACTTTAAACCTGAAACAAATACAACAAACAAAAAACATGAGCAAAGTAGCTATTATAATGGGAAGCATCTCAGACATGCCAGTTATGCAGGATGCAATCGACATATTAAAACAATTTAATGTAGAAGTTGAAGTAGATATCGTTTCGGCACACAGAACGCCAGAGAAATTATTCGATTTCAGCAAAAATGCACACACTCGCGGAATCTCCGTAATTATTGCCGGTGCGGGCGGTGCGGCGCATTTACCTGGAATGGTAGCTTCAATGTCTCCGCTTCCTGTAATTGGAGTTCCTGTAAAATCAAGCAATTCTATTGATGGTTGGGATTCTGTTTTATCTATTCTGCAAATGCCAGGTGGAGTTCCTGTTGCAACTGTTGCTTTAAACGGAGCAAAAAACGCAGGAATCTTAGCAGCACAAATCATCGGAAGCCACGATAAAAAAGTTTTAGATGCTATTATTTCTTACAAAGAAGAATTGAAAGCAGCAGTTAATAAAGCAGCTGAAGGTTTAAAAAAGTAATTCCACAGAGATACACAAAAAAAACACAGAGGCGCACAAAATTTTTGTGAATCTTTGTGTTTTTTCTTTGAGCTTCTTTGTGAAACTAAATCTACAATTTTATCTCTTTTTTGAATTAAGCCGCATCTTCAACTTCTTCCAAAACAGATTCAAATTCAGATTCTTTTATATCTTCTTTATTTATCCAATTTTCTGAAGTAACAAGATCATAGTTGATATCATCATCTGTTTTCAAATCCCAAACAATACTTTCAGCTTCTGGAAATGGAATATTTTGAGAAATTTGATTTTCAAACAATCTCTTGATAAGATTTCTGTCAGACAAACCATTATTCAATAATTTCAAAACGTTTTCAGATGTCAACTTTTGCGGTTCTCCATCAGTTGGCGTCATAGAAAAATGAACTATAGAAGCTTTTGCATTTGGAAATTTTCCGTTATATGCTTTAAAAAGTAATTGATTAATATGAAATAAAGTCCCTTGCATGTGAATTTCTGGGTATTCTTCACAAACTTTATCAATTAACATATTGTTCGATATTTGCTCCACTTGTCCCTCGGTTAATTCCTCTCCCAATTTATATTCTAAAACTATTGCAGCGGCTTCATTAGCTTCGTAATCAGAAATAGCCATTTCTAATAATTCTGGCAAACTGCTTTTCTCAGCCGTCGAGCCATCTGGATAATTAAATTTTCCTAATAACTGAATAAAATCTTCATCAGACCAATATCCTTCTACTTCATTCACCGTATCAATATTCTTAATTACTACTTGATAATTCATCATTTCAGTTTTTATAATTTATGATTAGAATTTTGTATTCTAAGCTTTTTCTCAATTTACGCCTTTTCAAACCACCTTCAACAATAAATAACATATCTCTAACACAATTTAAGAGAGTTTTATGCCCAGAATGAATTCTTTATATCCAATTAGATTTTTATAAATTGTTATCTTTGGAATTCAAAAATTTCGAGTTCAATTAATAAAAAATTTTATATCAAAATGAGCGTCTTACTTTCAAAATTTATAACTAAACATAATACAGCCCCTTTTTCTCAAATTAAAATAGAAGATTACGTTCCGGCTTTTCAAGAAGGAATTGCTTTGGCTAAAGCCGAAATTGATGCAATCGTAAATAATCCAGATGTGCCAACTTTTGAAAATACAATTGTGGCGATGGATTTTTCGGGCGATATTTTAGATCGTCTTTCTAGTATTTTCTTCAATTTAAATTCGGCAGAAACGAATGACGAAATGCAGAAAATTGCGCAGGAAGTTTCGCCTTTACTTTCAGAATTTGGAAATGACATTCGCTTAAACGCTGAATTATTTGCGAAAGTAAAAGCCGTTTACGATCAAAAAGAAAATTTAAATCTAAATGCAGAACAAACAACTTTATTAGATAAAAAATACAAAAGCTTTTCGAGAAACGGTGCCAATCTGCCAGAAGACAAGAAAAATCAATTAAGAGAAATTGACAAAGAATTATCTAAACTGAGTTTACAATTTGGTGAAAATGTTTTGGCAGAAACCAACAATTTCGAATTGCATTTAACGGATGAAAAGGATTTATCAGGTTTACCAGAAGGAACAATCGAAGCTGCAAGATTATTAGCTAAAAACCAAGAAAAAGAAGGCTGGATTTTCACTTTAGACCATCCAAGTTATGTTCCGTTTTTGACTTATGCAGATAATCGTGAATTGCGTAAAAAAATGGCAATTGCATTTGGTGCAAAAGCATTTCAAAATAACGAATTCAACAACGAGGAAAACGTTTTAAAAATTGCTAAACTTCGTCATGAAAGAGCTAATTTATTAGGCTACAAAACGCACGCACATTTTGTTCTCGAAGAAAGAATGGCCGAAAGTCCAGAGAAAGTTTTCTCTTTCCTGAATGATTTATTAGCAAAAGCAAAACCAGCAGCTCAAAAAGAATTTGCAGAATTAACTGCTTTCGCAAAAGAACTAGATGGAATCGAACAATTAGAGAAATGGGACGGCGCTTATTATTCTGAAAAATTAAAACAGCAGCTTTTTAATTTAGACGATGAAAAACTGAAGCCTTATTTTCAATTAGAAAAAGTATTAGACGGCGCTTTTACGGTTGCCAAAAAATTATACGGTTTAACTTTTACGGAAGTTTTTGATATTGATAAATACCACGAAGAAGTTACCACTTATGAAGTAAGAGATGCTGATAACAATTTGGTTTCGATTTTCTATGCTGATTTCTTCCCAAGAAAAGGAAAAAGAAACGGGGCTTGGATGACTTCATTCAAATCACAATATGTAAAAGACGGCGTAAACGAAAGACCTCATATTTCTAATGTTTGTAATTTTACAAAACCGACAGAAACAAAACCCTCGTTATTGACTTTTAATGAAGTGACCACTTTATTCCACGAATTTGGTCACGGTTTACATGGAATGTTAGCAAATACGGTTTACCCAAGTTTGTCTGGAACTTCTGTTTATTGGGATTTTGTAGAATTACCAAGTCAGATTATGGAAAACTGGTGTTACGAACCAGAAGCGTTAGCTTTGTTTGCAAATCATTATGAAACGGGAGAAATCATTCCGATTGAATACGTTCAGAAAATTAAAGAAAGTGCGAGTTTTCAAGAAGGTTTGGCAACATTACGTCAATTAAGTTTCGGATTATTAGATATGGCTTGGCACGGACAAGATCCAACCAATATTACAGATCTAAAAGCTTTCGAAACGGAACAATTTGCTAATACACAATTGTATCCTGATGTAAAAGAAAATGCTATGAGTACAGCGTTTTCTCATATTTTTCAAGGTGGATATTCTTCTGGATATTACAGCTACAAATGGGCAGAAGTTTTGGATGCAGATGCTTTTGAATATTTCCAAGAAAATGGAATCTTCAACGAAGAAATTGCAAAGAAATTCAAAGACAATGTTCTTTCTAAAGGAGGAACAGAACATCCTATGACTTTGTACAAACGTTTTAGGGGACAAGAACCAAAGCCTGAAGCTTTATTGAAAAGAGCGGGATTATTATAGAGTTTGTAAGATACTAAGCTCCTAAGTTGCTAAGTTTCCTAGAGAATTAAATTTTGAAACCGAAGTATAAATGCTTCGGTTTTTTTATTTGGTTTTACTTTAACTATCTTCGTGTTTTAAATCTTAATCTTACAAATACCAGCCGTGAAAAAATATTTTAAAATAGTGCTTTATCTTGCAATTATCGGATTGATTGCTGTCGTTTCAGTAAATTACTATGTAAAATCTTCTACTAAGAGATACATTCACTACTCAATTAAAAAATTCCCTAAAAATGATGTCGGAATTATTTTTGGCGCGGGAATCAACGGAAATCAGCCAAGCAAATATCTAAAAGATCGTTTGGATGCTGGAATTATGCTTTGGAAAGCTAAACGCATCAATAAAATTCTGCTTTCTGGAGATAACGGCCGTGATGAATATGATGAATTGACAGTAATGAAAAATTATTGCTACAATCATGGCGTTGACACTACAAAGATATTTATTGATTATGCAGGTTTCGATACGTATTCAACCATGTATCGCGCGAAACACATTTTCAAGATTAAAAAAGCAACTTTAATTTCTCAGGAATATCATTTAAATCGCGCCATTTATATCGGGCAAAAACTCGGAATTAAATCAGCTGGATATTCTGCAAACCATGGAGAATATCTTGGATATAATTATGTTCGCTTTAGAGAATATGGTTCTGTTTTTAAATCCTTTTTTGATGTTTTGAGAAATCGGGAACCTCGTTTTTTAGGCGGAGAAATTAATATTAATGGAGAATCTAATTATTCTAAAGAAGATAAACGATAAACAAAACCCGAAACATTTTTGTTTCGGGTTTCTAATTTAAAATTTCTTCATGTTTGACAACGTAAGACAATGCTTCTTTTACAACTTCATTTAAATTCAATCCCTTTCTGGAAGCTAAAAGTGCTATTTTTTGATGTAACTCTTGAGACACCCTCACATTAAAAGAACCTTTATAAGTTTTATCCGGGGCTTTATTTAACAATTTACATGTCTCTAAATAATCTTCAATAGCTTCTTTAAAAGATGCTTCCAATTCGGCAACCGAAGATCCTTCAAACGTTACTAAATCATTTATACCTTGAATTTTTCCAAAGAATATTTTATCATCCGCAGAAAATTCTAATGTACCAATGTAGCCGTTATATTCTAGATAGTTTTTCATATTACAATTCCAAATATTCAATAATAATATCAATCTGATATCCTTTCAAAACTTTTTGCGGATGTGGTTCGTGTAAACTTATAATCTGTTTATTTTCATTCACAAATTTTCTTCTTGAACCACCAGTTTTTCCTTGAGAGATTTGTTTATAACCAAAGTGATTTAGAACTTTCACCATTTCATCCCAAGAAAAATCTTTTGGTTTTGATTTTAATCTTTCAATAAGTTTATCAATCTTACTCATACAAATTTATAATTAAATCTTTAAGCTGCAACTACAATTTAGTTACAAATTAAACCAGAAAGCAAAATTAAGAAAAATCCTTCAATTTGTATCCGTATTTTTAAAACCAGAAATATCTAATCGAAAAACAAATCAAAAAAAAAGACCTGCAAATATTTTTGCAAGTCTATTATTTTAAATGGCTTAAAAATAAAATCTTTATTCTAGCGTCTATTTTCTTTACTCTCTATTCTTTCTCCAAAACTCTTTTAGCCAATTTCCCAACAGTAAGTCCTTGCACTACAATTGAAAATAAAACTACTATATAAGTTACTTCAAGTAAAAGGTTTTTGTATTCTCCTTCAGGCATAGAAAGTACCAAAGCAATAGAAACCCCACCACGAATTCCACCCCAAACTAAAACCATCAGAGATCCTTTGTTATAAGCAGACCTGATTCCGAAGAATTTGAAGATATCAAAGAATTTCCAAGGTAAAACGATAGAAGTTAATCTTGAAAAAAGAACAATAAAAATGGCTACAAAACCTGTTATCAATTGTTTATTTAAATCTGGCAGTAACAACAATTCAAAACCAATAAATAAGAATAAAATAGCATTTAATATTTCGTCGATAAGTTCCCAAAATTTCCCTAGATAATCTTGGGTAACTTCGCTCATTGCTACTTTTTTACCATAATTACCAATAATCAATCCGGCAACAACCATTGCCAGCGGACTAGAAACGTGTAAGCTTTGAGCAATCAAAAATCCCCCCATTACAATAGAAAGCGTGATTAAAACTGAGACTTTATAATCGTCTATTTTCTTCATAACGTTTGATGCCGAAATCCCAAGAACAGCACCTAATAAAAGTCCGCCAATACCTTCTTTTGCAAATAACCAAGCAATAGAACCAAAAGTCATATCAAATGTTGGGTCGGTTGCCATTTTCAAAACAACAGCAAACATCACTACGGCTACTCCATCATTAAATAGAGATTCACCAACAATTTTGGTTTCGATTCTCTTAGGAACTTTCGCTTCTTTTAGAACGCCTAAAACTACAATTGGATCGGTTGGTGAAATTAAGGTTCCAAAAACTAAACAAAATATATAAGGGATATTTATTCCTAAAAGTGGTGCGATGTAAAAAAGTAAACCAGAAATTATTAGAGCTGACAATACTACACTTACTGTAGAATAAATCATAATGGGAACTTTTTGCTCTTTAAGATCTGCCATATTTACGTGAAGTGCGCCGGCGAACAAAAGAAAGTTCAACATTGCTCCCATTAGGATTTCGTTGAAATCGAATTCTTTTATTAAATCAAAAAAATGTTTGGTGGTTGCAGGAAAATAAGAATCTCCCAAAAGACGAATTCCAACGGAAACCAGCATCGCAATAATCATAATTCCGATCGTCCCTGGAAGTTTTAAAAATCTTAAATTTAAATAGGCGAAGAAAGAAGCCAGTACAATAAGTACCGAAAATGTGTAGTATAATTCCATAAATGTGATTTTTACAAAAATAGCTGTATCATTATTTAATCAAAAATTTCAAGGTTTGAATTAACATAACTTTATAATTCGTTAAATATGTTTCAATTATTTTTGAAAGTTTAAAAACTTTTACTTACATTTGATTCATGGAATTCAAAGAAGCAAAAAATAAGTTTGTACAAACCTGGGGAGCATTAGGTACTCAATGGGGTATTAATAAAACGATGGCACAGATCCACGCTTTATTAATGGTTTCGAATGAACCTGTTTCTATGGAAGACATTATGGAAGAATTGCAAATTTCCCGTGGAAATGCCAGCATGAACTTAAGAGGTTTAATGGATTGGGGAATTGTTTATAAAGAATACAAAGCTGGAGAAAGAAAAGAATTCTTTACGGCAGAAAAAGATTTAGACGAATTAGCAGTTAAAATTTCCAGAGAAAGAAGCAAAAGAGAAATCAAGCCAACGCTGAAAATCTTAAAAGAAGTTTCGACTATTGAAGCAAAAGATTCGGCAGAAGAAAAACACTTTGTAGATCAAACTACCAAATTGTATGATTTCGTTTTAAAAGCAGACAATATGTTGGACAAAATGACTGAATTTAATGATAACTGGCTAGGAAAACTGGTTATAAAAATGATGAAATAAAAAAATTTAACACAAACTTTCATTTTTTTCTGAAACTTTAAAAACTTAAAAACAACTTATCATGAACTTCTTAAAAGCAGAATGGAAAAATTTAGCACTTTTCAATTATGAAATTGATGCTACAATTCTAGAAAAATATCTTCCTGCAGGAACTCAAATTGACATTTGGAACAACAAATGTTACGTAAGCTTGGTTGGATTTATGTTTAAAAATACCAAAGTTTTAGGATTGAAAGTTCCGTTTCATACCAATTTTGAAGAAGTGAATCTACGTTTTTATGTAAAGCGTTTTGAAAATGGTGAATGGAAACGCGGTGTCGTTTTCATCAAAGAAATTGTTCCTAAAAAAGCGATCACTTTTATTGCGAATACTTTGTATCAAGAACATTATGAAACTCAGAAAATGAAACATGAAATCATTGAAAATAAAAATAGCAATACTTTCATTTATCAATGGAAAAATGAAAAAGAATGGAACACAATTGAAATTGAAACCAAAAAAGATTTGAGTAAAATCGAAATCGATTCTGAAGCAGAATTTATTACAGAACATTATTTCGGATATACTAAAATCGACAAAGAAACGACTTTTGAATATGAAGTGACACATCCAAGATGGGAACAATTTGAAGTTTTAAATTACCGAATTGATATTGATTTCGAAAAAATTTACGGAACCGATTTTGGATTTCTTCAAACTCAAAAACCAATCTCAATTTTCTTGGCTGAAGGTTCAAAAATTACAGTGAAGAACAAAAGAAAAATTGAGCTGACTCCTGTCAAAGAAGAGTTATACGCATAAAACTATTCATCTTTAAAACCAAAAATCATGAAAACGTTAGAAAACCAAACTTTACTTTATGATGAAGATTGTCCGCTTTGCAGTTTGTATACAACTGGATTTGTAAAAAGTAGAATGCTTGATGAAAACGGAAGAAAATCGTATTGCCAATTATCTGCAGAAGAACAAAATTTTGTGGACTTAAAACGTGCTCCAAACGAAATTGCTTTAATCAACAATAAAACAAAAACAGTCACTTACGGAATTGACAGTTTGATAAAAGTTATTGGATTTTCTTTTCCTTTAATTGAAAAAATTGCGACTATAAAACCCATTCATTTCATCCTGAAAAAAATGTATTCTTTTGTTTCTTACAATAGAAAAGTAATTATTCCTGGAAATGTAAAAGAAGAAAATAAATTGCAATGCACACCAGATTTTAATTATAAATACAGAGTTCTATTTATTGCATTTGCATTGACAATAACGAGTTTTGTTTTATTTAGATATTCTAATTTGATTCCGAATTTACCAAAATCTAATATTACCAGAGAAATTATTTTGGCTTTTGGACAAATTGTTTTTCAAAGTTTACTGCTGCTGAAATTTCACAAACAAACGATTCTCAATTACGCAGGAAATTTAATGACGGTTTCTTTAATGGGAAGTTTAATTTTGATGCCGATTTTAGTTTTAAGTCAGTTTTTCCAGCTTCCTCAAACGATCATTTTAGGTTGGTTTGGAATGACGGTTTTGATTATGTTTTTGGAACATTTTAGAAGGGTGAAAATTTTAAAACTCCCTTTTTACTTATCTTTCACTTGGATTCTTTACCGAATTCTTGCTTTGCTTTTAATTCTTAATTAAAAAGATTCGCCACGAATTCACTAATTAAAAAATAATAATTCGTGAATACGTGGCTATAAAATTACACCAATGAAAAAACTCATAATTGCAGCTGGAACAGGATTTTTAGGACAAGTATTAGTCCATCATTTCAAAGATAAATTTGAAGAGATTGTCATTCTAACAAGAGGAAAATCTCAAACAATTGACGGAATCAAATATGTAAATTGGAACGCCAGAACTTTTTCGGGCTGGGAAAAAGAATTAGAAAACGCAACAGTTTTAATTAATCTCGCAGGAAAATCTGTTGATTGCCGTTACACGAAAGAGAACAAAAAAGAGATTCTATTATCTCGAATTGAAAGCACCAAAATTCTAAATAAAGCCGTTTTAAATTGTCAAAATCCGCCGAAACATTGGCTGAATTCATCTACCTCAACCATTTATCGATTTTCATTAGATAAACAAATGGATGAAGTTGATGGCGAAATCGGAAATGACTTTTCTATAAATGTCGCTTTGTCTTGGGAAAAAGCATTCTTTAAAACTGAAACCCCAAAGACTTTAAAAACAGCTTTGCGAACTTCTATTGTTTTAGGAAAAAATGGAGGCGCTTTTGTTCCGTTAAAGACTTTAGCAAAAATTGGTTTTGGCGGAAAACAAGGAAAAGGAAATCAGTTTATAAGCTGGATTCATGAAGAAGATTTTGCGAATGCGGTTGATTTTATTATTCAAAAAGAAATTACTGGAATTATAAATGTAGTTTCTCCGGAACCAATTCGAAATGTTGACTTTATGCAGAAACTTCGAAAAGCAGTTGGTTTTCCTTTTGGAATTTCAATGAATAATTTTTTTCTTGAAATTGGATCTTTCTTTATTCGAACTGAAACAGAATTGGTTTTGAAAAGTAGAAACGTAGTTCCGAAACGACTTTTGGATAATGGGTTTGGGTTTAAGTTTGGGGATATTGATGAGGCTTTTAAAAATTTATTGCGTTAAAAACTACGCATTTTTTGTCATCCTGACGGAGGAAGGATCACACACGAAGCTCGACAAAGAATTGTCGATATGTATTGTGGAGTCTCTAGTGTGATCCCTCGTTCCTCGGGATGACAAAAATGCGGAAAACTAAACTTAAATCATGACAACAATAAACCTCACAACCAAAATAAAAGCCTCAAAACAAATCGTTTTTGATGCCTCAAGAAATATCGATATTCACCAACAATCGGCAAGTCCGTCAAAAGAAAAAGCAATTGCGGGTGTAACATCTGGTTTAATAAATTTAAACGAAACGGTAACTTGGCGAGGCAAACATTTTGGGCTTTACCTCACCCACAAAAGCCGTATCACTGCAATGATTTTCTATGATTATTTTGTGGATGAAATGGAACGCGGTAAATTCAAATCGTTTAAACATGAACATTTTTTTGAAGAAGAAAATGGAATTACAATCATGAAAGACAAATTACAATATGAAACTCCGTTTGGAATATTTGGTGAACTTTTTAATGTTTTGTTTTTGGAAAAGCATCTTACTAATTTTCTTTTAGAAAGAAATAAGGTTTTGAAAGCCGTTTCTGAAAAAGTCGTTTAATATAAATTGCTTACTTTTATAAGTATTATCCTTAAAATGAATAATTAGAAATCAAAAAAGTATACTTATGAAATTAAAAACGATATTAACTGTAGTTTTCTTTACCATTTCTTTTATCGGATTTTCTCAAAGCAATTGTACAACTCTAAAAGGATGTGAAAGAAAGCTTTGTGAATTAAACACAAAATTAGCTGCTGCGAAAAAAGCTGGAAATCAAAATCAGATTAAAGGTGTTGAAGAAGCGATTGCACAAACTAAGAAAAACTGCACTACCAAAACAGTCAACAAAGATCTTGACAAAAAGGTAAAAGAAAAACAGCAAAAAGTAAACGAAAGAACTGCCGATTTGAACGAAGCGATTAAAGACAAGGAAAGCAAAGAAAAAATCGACAAGAAAAGAAAAAAACTAAATGAAGCAAAAGCTGAATTGAGTAAAGCTTTGGCGGAACAGAAAGCGAAATAATTTTTTCTCCCGCAGATTTGGCAGATTAAAAAGATAATTTTAATTGCCTCCAGCTTTATCTGGAGGTAAAAATAAGTCTCCAATCTGGGCTTTGGCCAAATTGTAAAGTTTGGCTAAAGCCTAGAGTATTCAATCATATTTATTCTCCAGCTAAAGCTAGAGGCAATTGAAAAACAATTAAATCAAAATTTATTTTTTAAACATAGTCCGCGGTTGAAACCGGAGGGAAACGTTGTGCAAAAAAACATCCCAAATTTTGAAATCATTTGCAATATTCTAAATGTCTTTTGAAAACGAATTTTCTCGTTTTACGTTTTGCGTGAGGGATAGAAGCTGGCTACCGAAGTAGCGCGGATAGCCCGACAGCATCCTGATAAAAGGGCCTATAAGCTTAAAGTAAGTAAGCCCTTTTATCGGGATGTTGGCACGCCCTAAATATTTTTTATAGAAAAACGATCATCAACCACCAAAAAATGGGCACACTTTCGACCCAAAAGGAAGTGTAATATTTGGAACGATTCGGATTGGCAAAAGCAATAAACAACATCAGCATGATGACCATAATAAGATTTATAATCGCGTCATGAATATTGAATGTCGAAATAAAAACTTCTAAAAACCAAAACGGAATCAATAGCAAAAATCCTAAAAGTTTGGTTTTCTTTACTCCGATTGTCTGCGGAACGGTTTGTAAATGCGGATCGTCATTGGCTAAATCTAAAATTTCGAAAACTAAAATCAGTACAAAAACCAAAACGAATCTTTGAATGCATTTAATAAAGAAATCTATAGTAACTGGAATCTCTGCATTTATTAAAGGTAAAACCAAAGTAGCGCCAACCCAACAAAGCGCTACAATGTAGATTTTTACTCCTGCCCAATTTCTGGCATTTCTTCGATTTGGAAAAAAAGGTAAAGTGTAAAGTGCGGTTATGGCAAAAATTCCAACGGAGACTATTTGTGTTATTCTTTTTAAATTAAAAAAATAGTAGCCAACTAAAATCACCGAAATAAAACTTAAAACAGCAATAATTTTTAGTTGTGTTCCTATCGGGTTTTTCTTTACGCGAACCAGCGCATCATATTTTACGAAATTATATCCTACAATTGTTCCGAAAAAAACAAACAATGCCATTGGCTCATCGTACTGAATATGAAATACATGAAATGTAATTCGGACCAAAGCATAACACGATAAAGCCACGTGAATACTGCTGTTTAAATAAAAATCAAAAATCTGTTTTAGAAGTTTCATAGCTCAAATCTAATCAATTGGTAACAAATCAACTCTTTAGTTATAAATTTGATAAAAATTGAAGTTAAAAATACCTATTAAATTATTAATAATACTTAATTTTGCGCCACAAAAAAACAACACATTTACTTTTAAATGTGATTCGTATGTCAAAATGGTTTACGAACACATCAATTTAAAAAAAATAGATAGCTACAAATGAAAACAGATGCTTTTGCTTTAAGACACATTGGTCCAAGAGAAACTGATCTTCAGCATATGCTGAAAACTATTGGAGTTGACTCAATTGAGCAACTTGTTTATGAAACCCTTCCGGACGATATTCGTTTAAAAGCACCTTTGAACTTAGATCCTGCGATGACAGAATATGAATTCGCAAATCACATTCAAGAATTAGGGAAGAAAAATAAAGTATTCAAATCGTATATTGGTTTGGGTTATCATCCAACTATCGTTCCTGCGCCAATTCAGAGAAATATCTTCGAAAACCCAGGATGGTATACTGCTTACACGCCTTACCAAGCAGAAATTGCTCAAGGTCGTTTGGAAGCAATTTTAAATTTTCAGACTACTGTTATCGAATTAACAGGAATGGAAATTGCAAACGCTTCTTTATTGGACGAAGGTACAGCTGCTGCTGAAGCGATGGCTTTACTTTTTGATGTTCGTACTCGTGATCAAAAGAAAAACAATACACACAAATTCTTCGTTTCTGAAGAAATTTTACCTCAAACTTTATCAGTACTTCAAACACGTTCAACTCCAATTGGAATTGAATTAGTTGTTGGAAACCACGAAAATTTTGATTTTTCAACTGAGTTTTTTGGAGCTATTTTACAATACCCAGGAAAATACGGTCAGGTAAACGATTATAGTGCTTTTGTTGCTAAAGCAAAAGAAAACGAAATCAAAGTTGCTTTTGCTGCTGATATTTTATCATTAGCAACTTTAACTTCTCCAGGAGAAATGGGAGCTGCTGTAGTAGTTGGAACTACTCAACGTTTTGGTGTACCAATGGGTTACGGTGGTCCTCACGCTGCTTACTTTGCTACTAAAGAAGAATACAAAAGATCTATGCCAGGTCGTATCATTGGAGTTTCTATTGACGTAAATGGAAACCGTGCTTTACGTATGGCTTTAGGAACTCGTGAACAGCACATTAAACGTGAAAAAGCGACTTCAAACATTTGTACTGCTCAGGTTTTATTAGCAGTTATGGCTGGAATGTATGCTGTTTACCACGGTCCAGAAGGATTAAAATACATTGCAAACAAAGTTCACGCATCGGCGGTTACTACTGCTGAGGCTTTAAATAAATTAGGAGTTTTCCAAACTAACACAGCTTTTTTTGATACTATTTTAGTAAAAGCAGACGCTCAAAAAGTAAAAGCTGTAGCAGAGAAAAACGAAGTAAACTTCTTCTACCCTGATGCTGAATCAGTTTCTATTTCGTTAAACGAAACGACTTCAGTTTCTGACATCAACCAAATCGTTGCAATTTTTGCTGAAGCTTTAGGAAAAGAAACTGTTTCTGTTTCTGAATTAACTCAAGCTAGTCAATTACCTGCTTCATTAGAAAGAACGTCGTCTTTCTTAACACATGATGTATTCAACAATCATCATTCAGAAAGTCAATTGATGCGTTACATCAAAAAATTAGAGCGTAAAGATTTATCATTGAATCACTCCATGATTTCATTAGGTTCTTGTACAATGAAGTTAAACGCAGCTTCTGAAATGTTACCTCTTTCAATGCCAAACTGGAACAGCATTCACCCGTTTGCACCAGTTGAACAAGCAGAAGGTTACATCACAATGCTTAAAAAATTAGAGCAGCAATTAAATGTAATTACTGGATTTGCTGGAACAACTTTACAGCCAAATTCTGGAGCGCAAGGAGAATATGCAGGTTTAATGGCAATTCGTGCTTACCACATGTCAAGAAACGAAGGCCACCGTAATGTATGTTTGATTCCTTCATCGGCTCACGGAACCAATCCTGCTTCTGCAGCGATGGCTGGAATGAAAATCATTGTTACGAAAACTACTCCAGAAGGAAATATTGATGTAGAAGATTTAAGAGAAAAAGCAATTGAGCACAAAGATGATTTATCTTGCTTAATGGTTACGTATCCTTCTACTCACGGAGTTTTCGAATCTTCAATTATTGAAATCACAAAATTAATCCACGACAATGGCGGATTAGTATATATGGATGGTGCAAACATGAACGCGCAAGTTGGATTAACAAATCCTGCTACAATTGGTGCTGACGTTTGTCACTTAAACTTACACAAAACATTTGCTATTCCTCACGGTGGTGGCGGACCTGGTGTTGGACCAATCTGTGTGAACGAGAAATTAGTTCCTTTCTTGCCAACCAACCCAATCTTAAAAGTAGGTGGTGAACAAGCTATTACAGCAATTTCATCTGCGCCTTACGGATCTGCTTTAGTATGTTTAATCTCTTACGGCTACATCACAATGATGGGTGCTGACGGATTAAAAAGTGCTACAGAACACGCAATCTTGAATGCAAACTATATGAAATCTCGTTTCGAAGGTCACTACCCAATTCTTTACACTGGAGAATGCGGAAGAGCTGCTCACGAAATGATTTTAGATTGCCGTGCATTTAAAGAAAACGGAATCGAGGTTGGTGATATCGCTAAACGTTTAATGGATTACGGTTTCCACGCTCCTACGGTTTCTTTCCCAGTAGCAGGAACTTTAATGATCGAACCTACAGAATCTGAAGATTTAGCAGAACTAGATCGTTTTTGTGATGCTCTTATCTCAATTAGAAAAGAAATTGAAGTTGCAACAGCTGATGATAAAAACAATGTATTGAAAAATGCACCTCACACATTGGCAATGTTAACTACAGACAATTGGGATTTCCCTTATACTAGAGAAAAAGCGGCTTACCCATTAGAGTATATTGCTGACAATAAATTCTGGCCATCTGTTCGTCGCGTTGACGATGCTTATGGTGACAGAAATTTAGTTTGTAGCTGTGCTCCTATTGAAGCTTACATGGAAAGCTAAAATTTAGTTTTCTTATAATGTCCAAACCCGACAGGTTTTAAAAACTTGTCGGGTTTATTTTTTTGTGTCAAGTTTCAAGCTCCAGCATAACTTGAAACTTGAAACTTGAAACTTTCTAACTCAAACAACAAAGAAGAAATCTCATTTAAAGAAACATAACTTTCTGCTAATCTTTTGTGAAATTATTTCAATAAAATCAAGGTAATAGCAAAAAAAGATTAGTCTGCAAATCTCCTTCAATCGTTTGAAATCTAGGAAATATTAAAAAATCATTAGAAAAAAGACAATATATTTACAGAAAAATAGTTATTTCATAATTATATGCATGCATACTATTTTTTATGATAGTTATCATAATATTATTTATACATTAGCACTAAATTTATCGGATAATTAAAGGGAAATGAAAATAAAAATTATTGGTATTGGGAGTTATATTCCTAATTTAGAAGTAAAAAACACAGATTTTGATAAACATGTTTTTTTAAATGAGGACGGAACTCCTTTTGGTTATCCTAATGAAGTTGTAATTAAAAAATTTAAAGGTATTACGGGAATCGAGAATCGCCGTTATGCCGAACCACAATATAATTCTTCTGATTTAGCTTTCTTTGCGGCTGAAAAAGCAATTGCAAATGCGGGAATCGATCCAGAAACTTTAGACTACATTATTTTTGCGCATAATTTCGGTGACGTAAAAACAGGAACGCATCAAACTGATGTTTTACCAAGTTTAGCAACAAGAGTTAAAAACAAATTAGGAATTAAGAATCCTAAATGTGTGGCTTACGATATTCTTTTTGGATGTCCTGGATGGATTGAAGGCGTTTTACAAGCAAATGCTTTTATCAAATCTGGAATGGCAAAAAGAGTAATGGTAATTGGTGCCGAGACTTTATCGAGAGTTGTAGATGATCACGACCGTGATTCTATGATTTATTCTGATGGAGCTGGGGTTTCAATTTTAGAAGCATCCACAGATGATGCTGGATTGTTGTCTTACGAAAGTGCTACTTATGCCAATGATGAAGCGAATTATCTTTTCTTCGGAAAATCGTATAATCCAGATTTAGATCCAGACATTAAATACATTAAAATGTATGGGCGTAAAATCTACGAATTTGCTTTAAGCAATGTTCCGTGCGCTATGAAAAGCTGTTTAGATAAAAGCGGAATTGGAATTGATGAAGTAAAAAAAATCCTGATTCACCAAGCAAACGAAAAAATGGACGAAGCAATTATCGAACGTTTCTACAAACTCTACGATAAAACAGCTCCAAAAGATATTATGCCAATGAGCATTCACGATCTAGGAAATAGCAGTGTTGCAACTGTTCCAACTTTATTCGATTTAATTTTACAAGGAAAAATAGAGAACCACGAAATCAACAAAGGCGATGTTCTTATTTTTGCTTCAGTAGGAGCTGGAATGAATATTAATGCTTTTGTTTATAGATATTAAAATTTAAAGTCGAGTGAAATAATCTCGCAAAGACGCGAAGTCGCGAAGTTTTTAACCATATAAGTAATATAAGTTCAATTAAAAGAAAACTTAATTGAACTTATATTACTTATATGGTTTATTTTTTTTAATCAAAACTTTGCAACTTCGCATCTTTGCGAGAAATTCATTTTAAAACTTAGCACCGCAACTGAATACTAAAAACTGAACACTGATTACTTTTTTAGTATATTTGCGACCTAATTAAAATCAAGAACGAGAGATTAATTCGTTCGCAATAACTATGTACGAAAAAACGTTTCCGAATAAAAGATTCAAACTTACCTTAGAGTTTTTAAAAAAGCACGTTAGCACATCTGAAACCATTTTTGATTTTGGTGTACCCAATCCGTTTTCTAAGATAATGGAAGAAAATGGTTATACCGTAAAAAACACAAAAGGCGAAGATTTAGACAACGACCATACGGCGCTACAAACGGAAGAATATACTGTTTTTACTGCATTTGAGATTTTCGAACATTTACTAAATCCATACACAGTTTTACAAAACGTAAAATGTGACAAACTATTAATTTCTATTCCTTTACGTTTATGGTTTTCACCTGCATACCGTTCTAAAACCGATATGTGGGACAGACATTACCATGAATTTGAAGATTGGCAATTGGATTGGCTTTTAGAAAAAACGGGTTGGAAAATTACCGATCGATTACAATTTACACATCCAGTAAAAAAATTCGGATTCAGACCCTTATTAAGATATTTCACTCCAAGATATTATATTGTTGTGGCTGAAAAAATAAAAGCCTAAAGGCAAATTCCAATAAAAAAATCCCAAATTCCAATTGAACCAACTTTGATTGGAATTTGGAATTTTAGAAGATTGGGATTAATTCTCAAAAATTGGAATTTGGAATTTTTAAAAATTTGGAATTTAAAATGAAATACTACATCGTCATTCCCGCACACAACGAACAAGATTTAATAGGCTTGACTTTAGAATCTTTGGTTTCTCAAACTATTTTGCCATCAAAAGTTGTGGTTGTAAATGACAATTCTACAGATAAAACTGAAGAAGTCGTGTTGGGTTTTGCAAAAGATAATCCGTATATTTCTGTTGTAAATAAAACTTCAGATGCGATTCATATGCCGGGAAGTAAAGTGATTCAAGCTTTTCAAAAAGGTTTTGAAACTTTAGATTCTAATTATGATATCATTGTAAAAATAGACGGCGATTTAATTTTTCCTCCAAACTATTTTGAGACTATTATTAAACATTTCGAATCAGATGAAAGAGTTGGAATGGCCGGAGGATTCTGTTATATTGATAAAAATGGTGAATGGGTTTTAGAAAATCTTACCGATAAAGATCATATTCGCGGAGCCTTAAAAGCGTATAGAAAAGAAACCTATCAGCAAATTGGTGGTTTACGTCCTGCAATGGGTTGGGACACTGTTGATGAATTGCTTTGCAAATATTACGATTGGAAAATTGTAACCGACCAATCTTTACATGTAAAACATTTAAAACCAACGGGAGCAAATTACAATAAAACGGCTCGTTACAAACAAGGCGAAGCTTTTTACACTCTTGGTTATGGATTTTGGATTACCGCAATTGCTTCGGCAAAATTGGCGATGATGAAGAAAAAACCATTTCTGTTTTTAGACTATATAAAAGGTTTTTGGAAAGCTAAAAAAGCAAAAACACCTTTATTGGTTACACCTGAACAAGCTAAATTTATTAGAAATTATCGTTTGAAAAAAATGAAAGAAAAGTTAATTTAATTGGTAAAACACTCGAAAAAACTGAACTCATAACTCATAACTCATAACTTCTTTTTACCTTAGCCAATATTTAAAAATTATGATGCTAATCCGTTATTTATCCCAAGTAGGGAAATATTTTTTAATGCTGAAAGAAATTTTCAACAAACAGACTAAATGGCCTGTTATGAAAAATCTAATCCTAAAAGAAATTGATGATCTTATTATTGACTCACTAGGAATTGTTTGCTTTATCTCTTTTTTCATCGGAGGAGTTGTTGCCATTCAAACAGCATTAAACTTAACCAATCCTTTAATTCCAAAATATTTAATTGGTTTTGCTACGCGTCAATCTGTAGTTTTAGAGTTTGCCCCTACTTTTATTTCGGTAATTATGGCCGGAAAAATGGGGTCTTACATTACTTCAAGTATAGGAACAATGCGAGTTACAGAACAGATTGATGCGTTAGAAGTTATGGGAGTTAACTCTGTAAACTATCTTGTTTTTCCAAAAATAATCGCTTTATTAATGTATCCTTTCGTAATCGGGATTAGTATGTTTTTAGGAATTTTTGGTGGATGGATAGCTTGTGCTTACGGAGGATTTTCAACTGGTGCAGATTTTATTATGGGAGCTCAAAAAGATTTCATACCGTTCCATATTACTTATGCCTTTATTAAAACTTTAATCTTTGCCATGCTATTGGCAACAATCCCATCTTTTCACGGATATTATATGAAAGGTGGTGCATTAGAAGTTGGTAAAGCAAGTACAACATCATTCGTATGGACTTCTGTTTGTATCATTCTTTTTAATTATATATTAACTCAATTATTATTAGGATAATGATAGAAGTAAAAAATATAGAAAAATCATTTGGGGACAGCAAAGTTTTAAAAGGCGTTTCGACGGTATTTGAAACTGGAAAAACCAACTTGATTATTGGACAAAGTGGATCTGGAAAAACAGTTTTATTAAAAACGTTATTAGGAATTCATACACCCGACTCAGGAACAATTGAATTTGACGGAAGGGTTTATTCTGATTTAGACAAAGATGAAAAACGTGACTTGAGAACCGAAATCGGAATGGTATTTCAGGGAAGTGCCTTATTTGATTCGATGACTGTTGAAGAAAATGTAGCTTTCCCGCTAAAAATGTTTACTAATAATAACAAAGCGCAAATTAAAGAACGAGTTGATTTTGTTTTAGAAAGAGTAAATCTAATCGATGCACACAAGAAACTGCCTTCTGAAATTTCTGGAGGAATGCAGAAACGTGTGGCTATTGCTCGCGCAATTGTAAACAATCCAAAATATTTGTTTTGTGATGAACCTAACTCTGGTTTAGATCCAAATACTTCGACTTTGATTGATAATTTGATTCAGGAAATTACCCGAGAATATAACATTACAACGGTAATCAATACACACGATATGAACTCTGTAATGGAAATCGGTGAGAATATTGTTTTCTTAAAGAAAGGTCTGAAAGCTTGGCAAGGAACAAAAGAAGAAATCTTTACGACCGACAATGAGGCGGTAGTTAAATTTGTTTATTCTTCAAACCTTTTCAAAAAAGTAAGAGAAGCCTATTTGAAAGGCTAGTCCTTTAAAATTCCAATATCAAAAATCCCAAATTCCAATTGTAGTAAACTTTGGAATTTGGGATTTTCTATTCATTCTTACTTTGGAATTTAATTGATCAATTCCACTTCCGCATTTGGGTTAAAAAGATAAGTCTTTCCTGAGCTGATTTCTAAACACTCAAAACGCTTTGTCCTAACGGCTATTTTTTTAAAAACCTTACCATTTTTAATTCTAAAAACACTTCCGTACGGAATTTCAAAAACGTAATTTTTATCATTTTCCTTGTCATATTGTTTTAAAGCCAAAGACAAAGTGGTATCGGTATCACTACTTGCTGAAGGATTTTTGAAATGTCTTGCCAAAAGCGGCAATATTTGTCCTGGAAATATTTCTGGCCGAATAAACGGAACCATTAAACGCTGAAAAGTATATTTCCATTCATTTCCATGCGGTTTTATATTTCGTCCGAATTTCTCAAAAGCAACTAAATGTGCAATTTCATGAATCAGCGTAATCAAAAAACGATACTTATTCAAACTTGCGTTAACCGTAATTTCATGCTTTCCACTTGGTCCTCTCCTATAATCTCCGTGACGCGTCTGACGCTCATTTACAATTTTCAAGTGAACCTGATTGGCCACTATCAAATCGAAAACAGGTTTTACCGCGTGTTCAGGAATATATTTAGCTAAAGTTTCGCTCAATTTAAAGTTAAATGTTATTTGTTAGATGTTAGACGTTTTAAAATTGGAATTTGGATTTTTTATTTTGGAATTTAATTTACGGATTTGTTGAAGAAACTTCTAAAACTTTTCCGTTAAAATATTTATTCCCATTTAATGTAAAATCATAAATATAAGTTGCCATTCCTTCAGCAGAAATTGGAGCTTGATAACCAGGGAAAGCTTCATTAAGCATTTCAGTTTGAACAGAACCCAAAGCCAAAACATTAAATGAAATTCCTTTTTCTTTATATTCTTCAGCCAATAATTCAGTTAAAGTAATTACGGCTCCTTTACTCGAACTGTAAGCCGCTAATCCAGCAAATTTCAAACTTCCGCGAACCCCGCCAATTGAACTAATTGTTACAACATGACTTCCTTTTTCTAAATAAGGAATACAGATACGAGTTAAATTGGCAACAGCAAAAACATTCACTTTATAAATATTTTCAAAATCTGCCTGCGTAGTTTGCTCAAAAGGTTTTAAAAGCAAAGCGCCCGCATTATGAACCACTGCATCTACTTTTTTCCACGTTGAAGAAAGAAAATTGTCAACCTGATCCAAAGCCGTTTCATCTGCCAAATCAACAGACAGACAAGTTACATTTTGATGTTCTAAAAGTGCTTGCGGTATTTTTCTGGAAATGGCCAAAACCTGATGACCTGCTTCGGCAAATTTCAAGGCTAATTCGTAACCAATTCCTCTGCTTGTTCCTGTAACGATAATATTTTTCATGTAGCAAAAATAATCAAATGCTGTAAAACAGCCTCTTATTTGTTCATCGTTATTTCTTGCGTTGGCGAAACCGTAATTTTGGTTACTGCAGGCAATAATTCTTGTATGAATGCCGTGATATGAGGAATATCCATTAATTTAAATTCGTCTGAAACATGGTGATAGTAATCAAAATTTTCGAAGTCGAAAGTACTTAGGGATTGGCATGGTTTTCCAAAAGCTTGAAAAAACGAATAATTATCAGAACGGTAGAATAATTGATATTCTGCTTCTTTCGGTAAAAATCCGATGGTGTTTTTTCCTGTGTATTCGTTTATTTTTTGCGCCATATTCGATTTATCAAAACCAGTTATGTAAGCCAAATAATCTCGTTTCATTGGCACACCAATCATTTCTATGTTTAATTGTGTATAAAGATTGAAATTTTGTTTTTTCAATTTCTCTACTAAACTTTTTGAACCTAGTAATCCTTTTTCTTCTCCAGCAAAAAATACAATTAAGATGCTTCGTTTATTGGCTTTAGTTTCGCTAAAATATTTTGCCATTGCCGCTACAGAAGTTACGCCCGAAGCATCATCGTTTGCGCCATTATTTATTTTATCGGCTTGTTCTTTTTTCTCTAAACCAATATGATCGTAATGTGCGCTCAGGACCACAAATTCTTTTTTAAGTTCAGGATCTGTTCCTTCAATAACACCAACAATGTTGAAAGCTGGCAAATCAAAATTGGTCAAAGTATCGCGATAGGTTTTAAAATAGGGTTTGATTTTATTTTTCTTTAAAAAGTCTTCCAAGAAAACAGCAGCTTTTTCAATTCCTTTTGTTCCTGTCTCGCGACCTTCCAATTCATCAGAAGAAAGATATTTTAGAAAATCTGAAATTTCAGCTTCTTTTACTTTATAACTAATTTCTATTGGTTTTGAATTTGTTTTTGCTTCATTATCATTTGAAGTTGAAGTTCCCGATTTACATGCTAAAAAAATAAATGGAAGCAAAAAGTATAGCTTTCTCATGGTTTTCTGTTTTTATTGATGATTGATAATAAATTTTATTGGACTATAAACTTATGAAAAGTAATAGAATATTCATAAAAAAAACCCTTTCAACTAAAAGCCGAAAGGGTTTAAAATATGTTTTTACGATTATTTATCCAGCAATAACTGCTCTCGAAATTACGATTTTCTGAATTTCAGAAGTTCCTTCGTAAATCTGAGTAATTTTAGCATCACGCATAAAACGCTCTACGTGATATTCTTTTACATACCCGTTTCCTCCGTGAATTTGAACAGCTTCAACTGAAGTATCCATTGCAACTTGCGAAGCAAATAATTTTGCCATTGCACCGCTCACGTCGTAATTTTTATTATTGTCTTTATCCCAAGCAGCTTTCATACACAAATGGCGCGCTGCTTCGATATTTACTGCCATATCTGCCAATTTGAAAGCAATTGCCTGATGGTTGCAAATTTCAGTTCCAAAAGCTTTACGCTCTTTAGAATATTTTAAAGCCAATTCATAAGCTCCTGAAGCAATTCCTAATGCTTGCGAAGCGATTCCAATTCTACCGCCTGCAAGAGTTTTCATTGCAAATTTAAACCCGAAACCATCTTCACCAATTCTGTTTTCTTTTGGAACTTTAACATCAGAAAACATTAATGAATGTGTATCAGAACCACGGATTCCCATTTTCTGTTCTTTCGGACCAACTGAAAAACCTGGCATATCTTTCGTCATAATCAAAGCATTGATTCCTTTGTGCTTTAATTCTGGATGTGTTTGTGCAATTACTAAATATACAGATGCTGTATTTCCGTTTGTGATCCAATTTTTAGTTCCGTTAACCAAATAATGATCTCCCATATCAACCGCAGTTGTTTTTTGAGAAGTTGCGTCACTTCCTGCTTCAGGTTCACTTAAGCAAAAAGCACCGTGAATTTCTCCAGAAGCCAAACCTGGAAGGTATTTTTGTTTTTGCTCTTCAGTACCATATTCTTGCAATCCCCAACAAACTAATGAATTGTTTACAGACATTACAACAGATGCAGAAGCATCTACTTTAGAAATTTCTTCCATTGCAATAACATAAGAAATAGCGTCTAAGCCGCTTCCTCCATATTTAGGATCAACCATCATTCCCATAAATCCAAGCTCACCCATTTTTTTGATTTGCTCAGTTGGAAAAGTCTGGTTTTCGTCACGTTCAATAACTCCCGGCAATAATTCATTTTGAGCAAAATCTCTTGCAGCCTGCTGAATCATTAAATGTTCTTCGGTAAGATTAAAATCCATAGTAGTATTCTTTAAAGTTTTTTCAACTCAATTTCAAAAAGAAATTTTAGTTGATGGTTTTTTATGTTTTTGTTTTTTTTGAGCTCCTAAAACTTTTCAGTTCAAAGGCTTCCAAAGATACTTTTTAAAAGTGTAATTTACAATGCGCGCATATAAAATTAATAGATCAGCAAAGATTACGATAACGTTTTCGTGATTATTTAGCTTTTTCTTCAAATCAGCATTAATCTCGCAACAATTCTTTTAAAATTTAAAAGTCAATTTTTCTTTTTAAAGCATAAAAAAACGAACATTTTTGACAGATTTTTAGCGAGCAATGCTTAAACAATTCTTAAAGCACGTAAATCCACGTAAAACTAGTCTTACTAATTTGATTTTTAATGCAATAGAAAAATTAAATGTATTTTTTACATAAAAAAAACATTCTGAAAATGAACCAAATATTAATAAATTACTATTATTTTTGCCTTAAAAATAATAAATTGATAGAATATGAAAAAGATTTTACTTTTACTGATAATCCTTTTAAGCTTACCATTTTCTACTGTTTCGGCACAAACTCAAATCGAAGTTAACGGTGTGACAGTTCCTAGAAAAATAGAATTTCAAGGCAAGTCATTACAGTTAAACGGAGCAGGCGGAAGATCAAAAATGTGGCTGGAAGTATATGTTCAGGCATTGTATTTATCTCAATTAGCACAGGATCCGCAATTCATTATCGATAGTGATACTGAAATGGCTGTTAGAATCGAAATTACTTCTTCTATGGTTTCTTCAAGCAAACTGACAAAAGCAATGAACGCAGGTTTTGAAAAATCTGCAGGAGCAAATCTTGAACAATTACGCCCTAGAATCGAACAGCTGAAAAGCTTTTTAAGTGACGCAATTACAGAAAAAGATGTATTTGTTTTAGCTTACAACCCTTTTGACCAAAATGTTTACGTTTCTAAAAATGAAGTTTTGAAAGGAAAAATTCCTGGATTTGATTTCAAAAAAGCATTATTCGGAATCTGGCTTTCTGATAAACCAGTTGACGAAACTTTGAAAAAACACTTATTAGGACAATAGTTCTTAATTTTCTAAATATTCAAAAAGCCGAAAACCTAATAGTTTTCGGCTTTTCTTTTTTGTTTGCTAAATTTGCTGCAAAATACATTATTCGCATTATTCTATTTTATACATTTACGCAAAATAAACATATCACAACAAAATGAAAGATTTATTACAACAATTTGAAAACAAAGCACCTGAAATTGTTTTCAATTGGAAAGATTCTGAAACAGAAGCCGAAGGGTGGACTGTTATTAATTCACTTCGTGGAGGAGCTGCGGGTGGAGGAACAAGAATGAGAAAAGGCTTAGACATGAACGAAGTTTTGTCATTGGCAAAAACTATGGAAGTTAAATTCTCAGTTTCTGGTCCTGCAATTGGAGGAGCTAAATCTGGAATTAACTTTGACCCAAACGATCCTCGCAAAAAAGGTGTTTTGCAACGTTGGTACAAAGCCGTTTCTCCGTTATTGAAAAGCTATTATGGAACTGGAGGAGATTTGAATGTTGATGAGATTCATGAAGTTATTCCAATGACAGAAGAATGTGGTGTTTGGCATCCGCAGGAAGGTGTTTTCAATGGACACTTTAAACCAACAGAAGCTGATAAAATTAATAGAATTGGTCAATTGCGTCAGGGTGTAATTAAGGTTATCGAAAACCCTAAATTCTCTCCAGACGTAACTAGAAAATATACAGTTGCCGATATGATTACGGGTTATGGCGTTGCCGAAGCGGTTCGTCATTTTTACGCAACTTACGGCGGAGACATAAAAGGTAAAAAAGCAATCGTACAAGGTTTTGGAAACGTAGGTTCTGCAGCTGCTTTTTATTTAGCTGAAATGGGTGCGAAAGTTATCGGAATTATTGATCGCGACGGTGGATTAATAAAAGAAGAGGGTTTTTCTTTTGAAGAAATCAGAACCTTGTTTTTAAATAAGGACGGAAATAAATTGGTTGCTGATAATATGATTCCGTTTGAAGAAATCAATTCTAAAATCTGGACAATCGGCGCAGAGATTTTCACTCCATGTGCTGCATCTAGATTGGTAACTCAAGCACAAATTGACAGCTTAATCGCAAACGGATTGGAAGTTATTTCTTGTGGTGCGAATGTTCCTTTTGCTGATAAAGAAATTTTCTTTGGTTCTATTATGGAGCAAGTAGATCAAAAAGTAAGTTTAATTCCCGACTTTATTTCAAACTGCGGAATGGCACGAGTTTTTGCTTATTTCATGGAGAAAAAAGTCCAAATGACAGATGAGGCTATTTTTAACGATACTTCAGACACAATTAAAAATGCGATTGTAAAAGCTCATACTTTAAGTCAATCAAAAACAAATATCAGCGCAACTGCTTTTGAGATTGCATTGAAACAGTTGGTGTAATATATTCTATACTTTAATATAAAAACGAGCCAGATTTCTATTTGGCTCGTTTTTTTGTACTGCAGATTTTTTAACGCAAAGCACGCTAAGTTATTTTAATTTGGAACGCAAACAATATATAAATATTAAGTTCGCAAAGCTTTATTTTGACAAAGCTTTGTGAACTTTTAATCTTAAGAATCACTCAAATTTAAGTCAATTAAAACTTTGCGTTTCTTTGCGTAAATCTTAGCGTGCTTTGCGTTATAATTTAAAAAAAACCTTTGCGAACTTAGAGGTTAAATTCTCTCTTTCATTCTAAACAATTTTTACTACTTTTAAACGTTTTTAAAATAATACATTTCAAAATTCAGAATTTAAATGAGTTCCTCAATTTCTTCAGATCAAAAGAAATCATTACTATTCACAATCGCTATTTATGCGGTTGTTATTGCGTTGCTGTTTTTTATACGTTTTTGGCCTCCATATAATCCTGAAAATAATGTTGCCCTTGCAGATGGCGGTGGAGGTGGCGGAGGCGTGACTGTAAATTTCGGAGACAGCGATTTAGGCTCTGGTGCCAATTATAAAAGCGAAGTTCTGGATGTAAAAAACAATGTAAAACAAGCTCCCGCAAAAGCAACTCCCGAAGAAGAAGCTATAATTAGCCAAGAAAATACAACTGCCGATAATGATGTTGTTATTCCGACCAAAGAGAAGCCGAAAAAACCTGTTCCTGTTGAAAAACCGATACAAAAACCTGTACCCGAAAAACCAAAAGTTTCTAACTCAACAAATGATGCTTTAGCCAGCATCATGAAAGGTTCGAACAAAGGCGGAGACGGAGATGATAAAGCAGCAGGAAATAAAGGAAAAGCAAACGGAAGTTTAAACTCAAACGGATATTACGGATCTGGTGGCTCTGGCGGAGGAACTGGAGGCGGTAACGGAACCGGAAATGGCATTGGCACAGGAAGCGGTTACGGAGCCGGAAGTGGCGGAGGATCTGGCGGAGGATCTGGATATTCTCTAGGAAACAGAAAAGCCCTTTCTAAACCTGCACCAAAATATACTTGCAACGAAGAAGGAAAAGTCGTTGTTGAAGTAAGCGTTGACCAAAACGGTAAAACAATAAGTGCGACTGCAGGAATTAAAGGAACAACCAATACTGCAAAATGTTTACTAGATCAAGCAAGAATCGCAGCAATGAATACCAAATGGGAATCTGATAGTGATGCTCCTGCAAAACAGGTTGGGAAAATTATTTATAATTTTAGTTTGGATTAAAAAACACGAATTACACAGATTTACACTAAATCTGTTTTCATAGAAAAAGGCTTTCAGAAATCTGAAAGCCTTTTTTATTTCCGCCCAGTTTGTCATTTCGACGAAGGAGAAATCTTCGCGAGAAGCTCTACAAAGATTGGGTTCTCGTTGCGGAGTTACTTGTGGAGATTTCTCCTTCGTCGAAATGACAAAATTGCGTTTTTTGCTTCTCCTATTAGACCTAAAAGGTTTTTAAAACCTGTCAGGTCAAGATTACCAATTTGTTCGCGTGAGGGATAGAAGCAAGCTACCGAAGTAGCGCGTATAGCCCGACCGTACCGAGATAAAAAGGCGTATATACGCAAAGTATATTTGTCTTTTTATCTCGGTATGGTCACGCCCTGATATTAAATTTATTTCGGACTTGTTGCAATTACAAATTTTAAGTTGTTCTTTACTCCTATCTGTAAAACATCTACTAAGTCTTGAACTTGTAGGTTAAACGGAATTCGAACTACAACGGTTTGTTCTTTATCTGTTCCTATTTTTGACATTAAACTCGTTTCTAGATTTTCAAAATCTACTTCCTGTTTGTCAATGTAGAACTTTTTATCTTCGGTAACCGATAAACTAATTAATTGTTTATTGGTCTTTTCATTCGCTTTAGCTTTTGGCAATGTCATCTTAATCACATTCGGATTTGCCAGTGTTGAAATAATTAAGAAAAACAACAGCAGGAAAAACATGATATCGCTCAAAGATGAAGTTGCAACTTCGGCGTGAAATCTTCTTTTTCTTTTAATAGACATGACTTATGCTCTTTGAATTATATTGACAAATTCTAAAATCTGTTTCTGAATTTTTAAAGCAAAATTATCAATCTTTCCGTTTAACAAGTGGTAAGCGCTATACGCAATAATACCCACAATTAATCCAGAACCAGAACTAATCATTTTTTCGTATAAACCTCCAGAAATGTTTCCGATGCTAATGTTTTCTGTAACCGAAATGCTATAGAAAATTTTAATAACCCCAGAAATCGTTCCGATAAAACCTAACGTTGGCGCAATACCAGCAATAAGTCCAAGATGACCTAAATGTCTTTCCATTTCGCCAATTTCGATATCGGCAGCGCGGTCCATGTTGGCTTCAATTTCTGAAATTGGTCTTCCGATTATCAAAACACCTTCTTTTAAAATATTTCCGGCCGCAGTATTATTTCTTTCTACAATTGTTCTTGCTAATTCAATATTTCCAGAATGCAATTTTTCACCAACATCTTGCATCAATCTGCTATCAATTTTAGATGCTCGGCTTATGTACATATAACGTTCAAAAATCAAGTAAATAGTGTAAAACAATAAAATCGCAATCGGAATTAAGAACACTCCCCCTTTCATGATGAAACCAAACATTGAAATTTCATTTTGCGGCGCTGCAATCTTCTCGATCACTACATTTGAAGCATTTGCGATTGTATCTGTTTGTAACTGAATAAAACTAAACATATATTAATTCTGGTTTTTAATAATTAATTCTAAAAAATATTTGAAATTTGCAATAAAGATAATTTTCGCTGTAATATTAAACTACAAAAATCGAAATTTATTTCAATCAACAACCATTTTATCTAAACAAATGAACTATCAAGAGACCACCAATTGGATGTTTAATCAACTTCCAATGTACCAATTGCAAGGTGCTTCGGCGTATAAAGAAGATTTAACGAATATCAAATTGTTGGCGGCTCATCTTGATAATCCGCAAAATGAGCTAAAATGTATTCACGTTGCGGGGACAAACGGAAAAGGTTCTACCTCGCATATGCTTTCGTCTGTTTTACAAGAAGCAGGATATAAAGTCGGATTATATACTTCTCCGCACTTGAAAGATTTTAGGGAAAGAATTAAAATAAAAGGTAAAGAAATCTCAGAAGATTTTGTGATTGAATTCATCGCAAAACACAAAGATTTTTTTGAAGCCAATGATATGAGTTTCTTCGAAATGTCAGTCGGTTTGGCTTTTGATTATTTTGCTGCAGAAAAAGTAGATATTGCGATTATCGAAGTTGGTTTGGGCGGAAGATTGGATGCTACTAATATTATTACGCCTTTGGTTTCGGTAATTACCAATATTGGTTTAGATCATACTCAGTTTTTAGGAAATACGCTGGAAGCCATTGCTGGAGAAAAAGCGGGAATTATAAAACCGAATATTCCTGTTGTTATTGGCGAATATACCGATGAAACGAAACCAGTATTTTTGGCTAAAGCCGAAGCGAACAACGCGCCAATTTCTTTTGCTTCAGATTTAATTGATCAGATTTATTTGTCTGATTTGATTGGAGATTATCAGTTTCATAATAAAAAAACGGTTCAGCAGACGATATCGATTTTGAATAATGAAACCGATTTTAAAATTTCGATCGAACACTTGAAAGAAGGTTTATTGCATGTTGTAAAAAATACGGGTTTGCAAGGAAGATGGCAGCAATTGGGAGAAAATCCAAAAATTATTTGCGACACGGCTCACAACAAACACGGATTAACTGTTGTAATGAATCAGCTGAAGAATGAAAAATACGAGAAACTTCATATTGTTTTAGGAGTTGTAAATGATAAAGATTTGGATTCTATTTTGCCGCTTTTCCCAAAAGAAGCGCAATATTATTTCTGCAATCCGAATTCGTCACGAGCTTTGCCAGCCGAAACTTTACAAAGGGAAGCAAAAAAACATGATTTGATTGGAGAAAAATACGATTCTGTTGCCATCGCTTTCGCGGAAGCGAAGAAAAATGCTTCAGAAAATGATTTTATTTACGTTGGCGGAAGCACTTTTGTCGTTGCCGAATTGCCTTTGAACTAAAATATACTTTTGATCTAGAAAAAACTTTAAAAAATTCATTTTAATAACAAATTCATAAACAAATAGATATGAGTTATTTTTAAAAAAGTTTTATTTTTTATTCTTTTTTCTTTGCAGGACTCGAAAACAAGCGTATATTTGCACTCGCAATCACAAACGATAGCAACCTAGTAAAATAGGGCGATTAGCTCAGCTGGTTCAGAGCACCTCGTTTACACCGAGGGGGTCGGGGGTTCGAACCCCTCATCGCCCACCAAGAAACTCCTTAAGAAATTAAGGAGTTTTTTTTTGCTTATTTTTAAACTTACCAGTTAACTATTGAAACAATCTTTACAATTCCGGATTGTATTTTATTTGTTTAAAATCTTTATTTACAATTTCTAAATGAAATCCAAAATCATTTTGAATATAATCATGTAAAAGAATTTCAGTATTAAAGTCACCATTTTCATCAATGTAGACAGAAAAATCAAAAACACTTAAACTATCAAACCAATTCTCTCCTACATTTAGAAGTTTATGTCTAAAATTAGCCTGATTATAAAAATCAAGAAGTTCATCACTTATTTGCCCCAACCATATCAAGTATTCTATTATTGATTCCAATAGATAAACATCTGGCTTTTTTTCAGAAAAAATAAAATATCCTTCTCCATCTCCCCAGATATCCTTATTAGTAAAGTTCTTATTCAAAAGAACTATATTTTTAACTTCTGCAGAAATCCCAACACAGTAGCTACCATCAACATCAACAGATACTACAAGATCTTCAATACTTAGTTTCGTCGGTACTTTTTTTATCTTAGAATCACGTAAATCGCTATAAATTTTAATATTCCAAATATCTTGACTTTCTATTTTTGATGCCAGTGCTTTTAACTTTATAGTTTGAAACAAACCACTTGTTTTCAAACTTTCCTCAACAATTTTAGAAGCAAATATATTACTTCCTACCATATTATAAATCTTGGCCAGAATAAATTTTTCATCAAAAGTTGGCTCCTTCAAGTCTTTTAAAAAATAAATGATATCATATAGTTTTTCAACACTTTTCTCTGAGCCATTTGATTTTAAAAACTCAACTTTAGCATCTTTAAACTCTTTTGTTATATTCTTCATTATCTAATTTAAAATTATACTTCTTCCAAACGAATATAGGAATATTTTGAATTTCTTTTATATATTTCAGAATATTCAATGTATAAGTAATTGTCATTTCGAGGAACGAGAAATCACACTCGGAAATCGACACAGATTAGCGATATACTTTACGTAATTTCTAGTGTGATCCTTCGTTCCTCAGGATGACAAATCTTTATCTATAATTAAGCCTGAGAACAGAATTCAAAATTCTTACCATAAAAATTGTATTTTTGTTTACCGCTCCCAAAGAAAATCTGTAACATACATTTAAAATCTGTTTTTTACAGTTCTGGTTTATTCACTTAATTATTATCTTTGAATTATGAGCACACTATCAAGACCAAAACATATCGGAAGAAATATTAGCCGTATTCGTGAACTTCGTGATATGAAACAGGAAGCTTTGGCACAAGCTTTAGGAACAAATCAACAAGCTATTTCTGCTATGGAAAATAGCGAAACTATTGATGAAGAAAAGCTTACAGCAGTTGCAAAAGCACTTGGCGTTACAGCTGAAGGTATTAAAAACTACAGCGACGAAAACATACTAAGCATCATTAACAATACATTTAATAGTCACGACAGTTCAACATTAAATGCAGTCAATTTTCAACCTACTTTTAATCCACTTGATAAAATTGTAGAACTTTACGGAGAAAAAGAAAAACTTTACGAACGCTTAATCCAAGCCGAAAAAGACAAAGTTGAATATCTCGAAAAAATAGCAAAAGGAAAGTAACCTTTTTAAAACATAAAAAAAACTCCATTATTTCTAATGGAGTTTTTTTTATGTTTTCGCTTTTTTTATTTGCCCAACTCTTTTTCAATCTCTTTAATAAGTTCAATTGCGAGCGGTTTTGTATTTTCTTTATAAACCCTTATGTTATTCTTACCTAGTTTAACAAGATATGAAAGTGTCTTTTTATATTTTGGATCAGAATATAATTCTTTCTCTGGCTTATCTGCATTTTCTATCTCTTTATCAAAACACTTAAACAAAAATTCAGTGTACATTTTATCCACTTCGTTAGCAGCTGGAACAAATATTTGATAATAGTTTAAGATTTTCTGTTTTAATTTTTCGTCTTCAATGTAACCAAGTTTACCGCTTGATTTAAAACTTTCATAATTACCTATAGTCAATGTTTGCCCATGTGAATGAATTGGGAAATTAACTCTACTTTTAGATCTATAAATACTGTCCAGCTGAGAAGTGGTTAATGCTAAAATTTTTTCATATTCTGCGTTTGTCTTTTGGTATGCGTGTATTTCTCTATCGATACTTTCTATATCATTCTTTAAATCGTTGTTTAAATTAGCAAGAAACACAGCTACTTCTTCTTGTTGGTGTCTATGCTCGCTCCAACTGTGCAACCATATCGAAAGCGTTACAGCAAAAACGATTATGAATATTTCTATTATGATTTCTTTTACTTTCTCACCTACTGTGTGTTCTGGTTTTTTCACTGCTTTGTAAATTTTGTTTGAATGTTTGGTTATTTCTTCTTGCATAATTTAGTTTTCTAATTTTGACTTTGGTTGTTATTTGCGGTTTATTTTAGTACGCTATTTAATTCTATGAGTTCACAGTCGTAATTGTTTTTGAAGCAGGCACCTAATTAATACTAATTGCTAAAATCATTAAATAAATACAATCGCTTTTTCTCTTTAGTACCCAGATTTTATCTAAAAGCGAATATAAGACTATTTGTAAAATCTTATATTGATTTCTCAAATCCCGTACAAAAAAATAACATTCTCCACTTGAAAATTTCTTCAAACATCGTATAGAATATTTCTTAAATAGCTCAGCACCAACCAAAAAAAACTCCTTAATTTCTTAAAGAGCTTTTCTACGATTTTTTAGACTTTAACAATCTATCTCTATTGCTTTTGTATTTTCTCACATACTTTTTCAAGAAGATTCTTAGTCTGTTTGAAATATCTCATTTTATCATCAATCTCTTTTATTTTGGCTTGAAAAAGTTCTAATGTTTCTGGTTTCGAATCTGTTGTCTCAAACCAGCTAATCAATATTTTTTTTATTTCTGCTAAAGTAAAACCAACTTCTCTTGCTTCTATAATGATTTCTAAACGCTCAATAGTATTAGCATCGTAATGTTTATAGTTATTAGAAGTCACTTTTTCATCAGTCAATCCTTTTATCATTCCTAAATTCTCATAATATCTAATCGTATGGATTGATAATCCGGTTTTTTTTGATAATTCGTTTACAAGCATAATTTTATTTTTTTTGATGAAAAAACAATAAAGCATAGAGTATAGTCTATACTATTTGGTTGCAAATATACTAATTGTTTTTAGTTTTAAAATTTTAAACCATAAAAAATGAGAGAAAAACAATTTTCGAAACAGAAAACACAACAGAATTAAAATGTTTTAATAAAAAAAATCCATTATTTCTAATGAAGTTTTTGTTTACTTTTATCAAAACTTCCAAAATGAGCAACGTCATTAAAAAAATCAGAATTGCGGCTTTTATTATCGCATTAACAATGTGCAACTATTTTTACGCTCAAACAAATAAACCGGAAACCGAACTAGATGTTTTATTTCAAAAAGCACTTCAATCGAAAACTTTTAACGGAAATGTTTTAGTTGCTAGAAAAGGGAAGATCATATACGAAAAGGCTCTCGGTCAAGCCGATGCGAGCAACACAATACCATTAAATAAAAATTACCGTTTTCATATTGGTTCAATTGCTAAAGAGTTCAACGCTGTTGGAATTATGATGCTAAAAGAGCAAGGGAAATTAAAACTAAACGACTCGATTTCTAAATTTCTTCCTGAACTTCCATCTTGGGCTAATAGAATTAAGATTATCCATTTGCTTCAGTACACCAGCGGACTTCCTCAAATAAAGTGGAATGAAGTCAATCAAGATTCAGATAATATGGCTTTTCTGCAAAAGACCTTAAATTTAGATTTTGAACCGGGAACTCAATACGATTACAACAACAATAATGTGTTTTTACAAAGACGTATTATTGAAAAAATTACCAACATGAGTTTTAATTCTTTTGTGATGAAGAAAATCTTAAAACCTATCGGAATTAAAAATGCAGTTGTAGATCCTGACGACAAAGAACCTCTTTTTGCAAAATCTTTTAATAAAGAAGGCAAACAAGATCTTCTTAAATATAACATTTCGGGTTGGACTGCTTTAAATCTAACGGATTTTTACAAATGGTCTGAAGCTATTAATTCTTTTAAAATTATTAACAAGCAATCTACACATGAACTTTTTGAACCTTTTTCTAAAGACAATCAAACAGGTCTTGGGAGTGGAACTATCGAAAACGGAAAAGTAACGAGTCACATACACGATGGTGCCGCTTTTAATTATCAGGCTTTATTAATCAGTAATCCTAATTGGACGATTATTCTGACGACCAATAATAAACAAAATAATTTGGAGGAAATTAGTAATTCAATAGAATCCATACTAAATAAATAGCATTCCTCTCTCAATAATAAAAAAGCTCCATTATTTCTAATGGAGCTTTTTGATAAAAATCATACTAAAGTCTTTATTTCAATTTTGTCAATGCTGTAGAATTTCTCAGCAAAAACACATATTGAAAATAATCAGTGGCAGAAGCATCTTCTAGAGGCACAATATTTTCTCCAAAAACTCTAGATTTAACTGTTATCAAATTTTGCGACTTCAAGTAAGGTGAATTTTTCGTGTTAAGTTTAAAAAGAGTGATTGATTCTGGTTTGCTCAATTCTTTTAGATCGTTAATTCCTTTTACGAGCATTAATGGGCCGTCAGCATTTAGCCAATCTACTTTTTCATTTTCAGGAGTTGGAAACTGCGGGTTTTTAGGAAGATACATTTCACTGTCAATTGTATAGCTTACCAAACTTGTCACTTTTACTCCCGAATCTTTTAATCCTGCAGCAAAAGTTGCTCTGCCCGATTCTGTTTTCTTTTGCAGTGTATGAAAATATCCAAAAAGTCCATAGAATTTTTCATTTTCAAGATGCCTTTTTTTAATTGAATTTTCAAAATTCACCACCATTGCTTCATCTCTTGAACCTTTTGATTCGTCATCAAAGTTTTTATCGATTCCGATCACGGTAATTTTTAGAGAATCTGCTAGTTTTTGATTGTAATCATAAATAGCATTCCATTTATCAAATAATTCTTGGCTAGCTTGTTGCGGAATTCGTTTCTTCACAGATTCAACAACTTCTTTTAAAATCGCTTTGTTCTTTTGCTTTTCAAACAAAAAGGCATTCAATTTTTTAGCCGTCAAACTATCCATTTCAGCAATATAATATTTGATTCCCACTTTTTTATTCAAGAAAAAAAGCATTTCCTGATCTATCTTCTGATTGTCAGCATAACCATGAATTTCTCCTAGTAAGAAAACATGTGATTTAAAAAACTCATCATCAAACAACTTTTCATCGATAGAAGTCCCAATCTGAACTTTATTTTTTGACAAATAACTTATATTATCATCATTTTTAGATTCTAAAAATAATGTATTGCTGATATACAAATAGGCAATAAAAAGTAAAATAATACTCAAAAGGCTGATAAACGTAATTTTGATAAATTTTAAAACTTTCTTCATGGTTATGGATTATGGTTGTTTTTGATTTTGATGTAAAAATATTTTTATTCGGCAGAAGATTCAATTTTTATTGACCGAATTGTCGTTTCCAGAAGATGAATTGTATCATTCTTTTACGATTTGTTTATCAATATCTCTGTTAGTGAAATTTTTAGCTGATTTTACAAAGAAGATGTTTTTTCCTTATAAATAAAGATTCCTTGTTAGGCCAGAATAAATCATTCGTACCTTTAAAGAATCAAAAAAATAAAAACTTCACAACTTAAAATGGAAATATTAATAATTACTGGCCCTCCTTATTCTGGAAAAGGTACGCAATGCGAAATTTTAAAAGACGAACTTAAATTTGAGCATATTTCAACTGGAGACAGATGCCGCTTGGAGAAACAAAATGAAACGGAAATTGGAAAAATAATGTCTCAATATGAAGAAAAAGGAGATTTGGTTCCTGATTCTATAATGAAAGATCTTTTCAGTAAAATATTGGATGAAAATAGAAATGCTAACGGAATTATCTTAGACGGCTACCCGAGAACCGAACCACAAGTAAATGATTTATTAGAACTTGTTAAATCTAAAAATCTGGAAATTGGAAAAGTAATTAATATTGATGTTCCAAAGGAAGAACTTTTAAAAAGAGCACAAAAAAGAGCCGAAACTTCTAACAGAAAAGACGATAAAGATGCCAACATTCATACTAAAAGAATCGAGGTTTTTGAAAGCTCAACCAGACCAGCAATCGAATATATGAAGTCTAAAATTAAAGTCTTGACTTTTGACGGAATGGGTACAATCGAAGAAATAACAAAGCGTATTAAAGACAATTTGTAAAACAATGCAATAGCTCATTGAATTACAACCTTATTAAATCCAATAAAAAAACTCCATTATTTCTAATGGAGTTTTTTTTATTATACTAATTGTTATTTTACTCTTACTAAATCTAAGTCCTGAAAATCAAAACTAAAATCAATGTTTGGAGAGATGCCTTTCATTTTAATAGATTGAGCTTTGCCATTTTCATCCAGAGAAAACATGGCCATTGCATCACAATTCATCGCTTGATATTCCCATTTTATGGCAAATGTATTAGCATTATAAAAAGCCATTGGACCATTTAATTTTGGCGAACGGTACGATTTAAACCATAACTTTTTATTTTTTTCAAATACTTCAATTTCACCAAACCATTTATCAGCATAAACACCAATAAAATCTTCATTTTTTATTTTTACATTTTTTGCCAGCTTTACTTTTTCCCATACTTTTTTGGTTACATCATCACCCGAATTTCTGTCTTCACCCATCCATTGTACCAATTTATCAGTCCATCCAAAATCATCTAAACCTAAATAACTATCAGAAATGGTATTGCTAACTGCTGTAAAAAGTCCTCCACCTCCATTTTCAGTATTAGTTAAAATTACAATCCCCAAATTCAAATCTGGATACATGGTTACAATAGAAAGCATTCCAGGCAAACCTCCAGTATGTGATACTTTTAAATATCCTTTTTCGTCTGATAATTGCCAACCTAAACCATAACCATTAAAATGAGAATTATATCTGGGATTTTGATCTGTTTCTTGAACAGTATGTATTCTCCACATTTCATTGTGGTTCTTTAAGGAAAAAAGCGTCGTTTTCAAATCTGGTCCGTACTGACCTTTATTCAAACGAACTATCATCCATTTCGCCATATCTTGAGCATTAGAAAACATGCCACCCGCAGCGGCATTAATTTGATCATTAAACCCTTCAATTTTCTTTATCGTTCCAGATTCAGACGAATGTGAAACTGCAAAATTAGATGTATCTTTTATTAAACTACTTCCAACAAAAGTATTGTTCATTTGCAAAGGAGCAATGATTCTTTTTTGCACAAATTCCTCATAACTCATACCGCTTACTCTTGCAATTATTTCGCCAGCTACGATATAAAGCAAATTATCATAATCCCATTTCGTTCGAAAAGCTGAAACAGGCTTAAAATGCTGAAAACTTGTCAAGACATCTTTAATGGTAAAATTAGTACCGTCAGGAAAAAACATCAAGTCACCTGCTCCCAATCCTAATCCGCTACGATGAGTCAGCAAATCTTGCATATTAAAATTCTCCGTCACATAATCATTATACATTTTAAATTCAGGAGCATAATCTTTTACCTTATCGGTCCATTTTAATTTTCCTTCATCCTCCAAAATAGAAAGCGCTGCCGTTGTAAATGCTTTGCTATTTGAGGCAATTTGAAAATTAGTATTTTCATTTACAGCTTTTTTGGTTTCTATAGAACTAACTCCGTAACCTTTTAAATGAATTATTTTTCCATCTTTAACAACTGCAATTGATGCTCCTGCTACTTTAAATTTCGCCAAGGCAGATTCCATCAATACATCAATATTTTGTGATGTTATTTGACTAAAGGCGGTTGCTGACGAAAAACAGATACAAATAACTAATACTAAATAACTATTTACTTTTTTCATTTATAGATTTAATTAATGTTTCCAATTCCGTTTTTTTCTGGTTCACAATTATCAATTGACTTTTATCGTCTAAAAGAATTTTCTCTACAAATTCTTTATCAGGATTTGCTTTCCAGTTCTTCAATTCTTTAAACTTATTCTTTAGGAGTTTAATTTTTTCCTTACTGTCTTTTGAAATAATCACCATTTTAGTCAGCGGTGTATGCTTCATTTTTTCAATACTGCTCTCCGTAATTTGATCTTCATATTCTGTTCTGGAACGATAACGAAACATTTTATTTATAACCTTAAAATCTTTTTCATTTTCTGTAATCACATAACGATATGTCATGATATTATTTAATTCATTTATCCAATCTGGAAAATTGGTTTCGTAAAGCTGAATATAACTATCTATAAAATTCTTATCAATAGGTTTCTTTTGATCGATATATTCTTTAGCTAACGGATAAATCTGCTTTGCCATCAAATTGATGTATTTATTACTATACCAATCTCCCGAATCTACTTTACCCTCTAATTCTGCATAAACATAACCATTACCCAATACCGTCGCCAGAACTTCATTCAATAATTGATAAGCGTAATTACTGCACGTTGATTTATTCGTTTTGAAATAAGTGTCAATTTCTTTTTTTACTTCAAGGGATTGTTCGTCGTAAATGATATGATAGGTCTCATGCATCATCACACTAAATAAATCTTTATGTGATTTTAAATCAGTTTGAATAGCACTAACGAAATTGTTGCAAAATGCAGAAGCAGTAAATCCTTTTGAATTAGGCAAAGGATAAAAAGCCGCCACAAAAGGGATTGAATTATCCCAACTGGAATTATAAAATACTAATCCAGTTTTAAAATAATTTTCAATCTTGTGATCATTAGAATATTTTTGAATTTCATCTAACTGTTTTTCAAACTTTTCTTTGTTCGGATTATAGATCAATTCATTATAAATAGGAGCAAATTCTGAAATACATTCTCCTAAATCACTCAGCGTTTTATTGGGAATCATTCCTGCAGAACGAATTTTGAAATCATTTAAATTATCGGTTTCAATCAAACTCTTTTTCAAAATATCTTGCGTTTGCATTGTTTTCTTTGATCCGTACGGAAAATCTTCAAATCGGAAACTATAAGAAATAGACAACTGCTCAAATTTTGAGATTAAACTTTTATACTTCTCAATATTGTATTTTGATTTTTGAAACTCTGTTTTAAAAACATTGTCTGGATAATATTCGGATAGATTTTCTAAAAAAACAAAAACTGCCAGCTGCTCCGAATATTTAATTTTGAAAGAGGCATTTTGCCCAAATGAAAGTGAACTTAATAATAAAAAAATCAGCAAAAGTGTATTTTTCATGCAATTTCTATTAGCGGTAAAAGTTTAGATTTCGAATAACATTTTATAAATATAAGATATTTTACAAGCGCCTGTTTCGTTTCTTTTTAGATGTTACAACTTCTTTAATCAAACCTCGTTCTAAAAGCATTTTGTTGTAAAAACCTTCGCGAAGTTTTTCAAATTCTTCTTTCAAAAGAAAAAGTAACTTTTCTGATTCGTTTGGATTTTCGAGTTTTTTCAACATAATTCCAATTCCTGAATTATGCGAAATTCCGTCACGATTTATAACAAAATGAAGTCTGCTGGAATCTTCCATAAAAAAATCGGAATAGTACTTTTTTAATTGCAATTCTTTCTGATTCATTAAAAGATCTATTAGTTTTTTGATTTCAGTAGACAATTCAAACCCCAATAAACTTTCAATTTCTTTACTATCTTTTTCTCTTGTATAAAAGCCAATTTCTCCCCTGCATTCATAATAAATATCAACGAAAATTTCAAATCTTAAGAGACGTTCTGTCCAGCCATCTGAGTAAATATAGGAAAGAAGATATTCTTCATCTAAAACATAATAGCCCGATTCATCAGGTTTTTGAATTTCTAATCGGTTAAAGCCCATTTCCTTTTATTTTGTTGTTTTTAAATGATGCCGTTCCTAAAATTTCACTAATCCTTTTTTTAGACATCTTTTTCTCGGCTCCAACATCTCCGAATTGGTTCTGTATTTTGAACAACGAAATTATTTTTTTGTATTATATTCTTCTGCAATATCACTCCAATCATCATTCCATGTAGTCTCAAAATAAATATCTGCCTTCTCCCAATCTTTTGCGTCCCAATCTTCTCTTTCATCAACTAGTTTCAATTTTTTAGACTTAATTTTTTCAATTATCAAATTTAGAAAATCTTCAAAGTTGTCTGCGATTACCGAAACTGGTTCAGGATCTCCGCATGGAAGATAGATAATCTGGCCTAAAATACCGTCTGTATTTGGAATAAAATCTATACAAAGAAAATTTCCCGAGCCATCATGGGCAAATGGAATTCTTTTAGTGGAATACAAAATATCGGTAATTTTTTTAACCTGATTAATAGCTTCAGGTTTTGTATCGGGAGCATTTTTAAAAAATAGCCATTCTCTTTTAACTTCTTCAATACCTAAATATCCAAATCCTCCCAAGAAACCCAAACTTCTTTTTTCTCCGTTATAAGTTTTCAATAATTGAATATAAGATGCAGGCAATTTTTGACCTGTAAATTTTTCCAGTTCCTGTATTTCAACATCGGTTGCTCCTTTATTCATAAAACGATCAAAAATATCAAGCTTACTTTTACAAACATTAATTAAACTAACTGTTACTTCTGTTTTCATTTTAGATTGATTTTTTTTGATTTGTGCTTTTGAATAATTAAAAAACAATGTAAGTATTAAAATTAAGTAATATTTTTTCATCTTAAATTTTATGATATTGAAAGATTATCCTTTTAACAATCATTTTTTTCTCCTGTCTGTCAAATATTTTCTGAATGGTTTATCATAAACATTCATTACGAAATAAGCAAAACCAACTAAAAGTATTACACTCGCTGTTACGATACATGTAAGCTGCATTGTGTTTGGTTTATAATTGACAAAGTAATTTCCGAACATCCATAGTACAGCATAATGTGTCATATATAACGGATATGAAATGTTACCCGAAAATGTGCATATCTTTTTCAAACAAGGTTTTAAATGAGCGCCAGCACCCAAAGAAATTAATAACGGAAAGTAAAATAAAACCACAAAAGGTTCAGTCAGCCAATTCCACCCTGAAAAAGGCATTACAAAAGCCAAAAGCAATAAGATAGTCAATCCGGCAAATCCCAATTTATTTTTGATAATCCAATTGGATCGGTAAATAAGCAATCCGGCCAAAAAAGAGTACGATATTCTGGCGCAGCCGTCCCAAAAAGTTGGTCCACTCCATCCGCCTATTAAATTTCCAGAACTATATCCAACATAACAAATTGCAAATGCAGAAATTAAAGTAAGAACAACTAAAAAGTTTTTGCGAATTTTATAAAGTACAAGTGCATAAACGATATTAGCAATATATTCCCAAAAAAGAGACCATGCGGGAGCATTAAAACTAAATAAATTAAATCCGCGATCTTCAATAACTGGAAACGGAATAAGAAACAGAGAACAAATAAATGTCAAAATAATTTTTCCAGTACTATATAATTCCAAATGTCCACCAAACGGATCAAACAAGAAAGCCAACAATCCTAATATGGACCCAGCAATAACCAACGGATGCAACCTTATTATTCTTGAGATAAAAAAGTTACGAAGTCCCATTTTTGCGATACGATCATCGTAAGCATATCCTATAACAAATCCCGAAAGGCAAAAGAAAAAATCGACAGCCAAAAATCCGTGTCCTATAAAATTCTGACTTGGATCGGTAAAAATCCATTCCATAAAATGAAAAACAACAACAGCAAAAGCTGCAATGCCTCTTAATCCATCTAAAATTTCAAAATGCTGTTTGGTTTCAAGAACTGCTGTAGTTGACTGGCTTGTACTCATTAGATTGTAATAAACTTATAATTTAGGTAATTTGGTATCGTTGCAAGTTCTACAAATAAATATTCAAATCAAAATCAGATTAATTTAATTCAGTTGTTAAATTTTTGAAGTTTCACATTTAAATAACTTTTTACACTTTTTCTGGGAATGCTTTTTTCTTAATTTTACCGAAAATTAAATTTTATCATGAGTTTTAAAGGTTGTCTTCCTCCTCCAGTAAATTAATAATGCTTCTTTAGTATTGACACTTGACTGAATCTTCAGTCCGATTAGTTGTGTCTTTACCTCAATCACATTATTAATATTCAAAATATATCCTCCAAAAAAGGATAGACAACTTCTTATGAAAAAATCTTATTTGATACTGCATTCTGCAGTTTTACTTGCTGGTTTTACTGGCGTTTTCGGAAAACTTATTTCTCTTAACGAAATTACTTTAGTTTGGTATAGAGTATTATTTGCTTCTATTATTCTCTTTTTCATTTTAAAAATTTACAATCTTAAAATGCTAAAGTCATTTTCTGAAGCAGTAAAAATTTCTAAAGCTGGAGTCTTGATTACCATTCATTGGATTTTCTTTTATGCCAGCATTAAATATTCTAATATATCAATTGGAGTTGTTTGCTATTGTCTTACCAGTTTTTTTACAGCTTTCTTTGAACCTTTTCTCAATAAAAAAAGATTCAATCTAACTCAGGTTTTATTAAGCATGTTAACCTTATTAGGAATAAGCTTGATTTTTCATTTTGATTCTTCTTATCAGCTTGGAATTTTACTCGGAGTAATTTCTTCTGCATTTGCTGCCTTGTACACTATTTACAACGAAAGACTAGTACAATTTTATGACAGCAAGCTCATTAATTTTTATCAAATGCTCGGAGGAACTTTAGTTTTAGGGCTTGCTCTTCCGTTTTATTTTTACAATTTTCCAGAACAGGTTTTTATTCCAAACTTAAAAGACATTTTCTATTTATTAATTTTAGCTTCATGCTGTACAGTTGCTCTTTATGTAATGTTTGCAGAATTCCTTAAAAAAATCCCTGCGTTTACCATAAATCTAACATTCAACTTAGAGCCAATTTATTCGATAATATTAGCCTTTTTGTTTTTTAATGAAGGCCAGTCGGTCAATTTCTCTTTTTACATAGGAATAAGTTTAGTTATGACTTCCGTTCTTTTCCAATCTTTAATTTCTATTCGAAAGAAAAACACCATCACAGAGCAAATCTCTTAGAATAATAAAAACAAAAAACTCCTTTGCATAAAAGGAGTTTTTCTTTTTATTTATTTTTTTAATCATTCAATCCTTTTCCGTCTAGAATTCGCCCAATATTTTTTTCTACTCTAGCTTCTCTAGTTTTAGATTGTTTAGGTTGAGAAAAATGGAGTAAATAGGCTCGCTGCCTTCCAGGAGTTAAAGCGTAAAAAGCCTTTTTAAAATCAGCATCTGAATCAAATTTATGCTGAAGCTCTTCTGCAATTTCAAAATCAGAAACTTTTTTCAGTTCTACTTTTTGTCCCGATTTCTCAATTTCGGCCGCTTCAAAAATATACTTTTTCAGAATTTCTTTTTTAGCTAAAATATCTTCAACATTAGTAAATCGAACTTGACGAGCCGCCTGTACATTATCTGATTGTTGGATCAAGATATTATCAGGATCTTTCATTAAAGCACCTTTGAAAAACAAAAAAGCACAATATTCTTTAAAATAATGAATTAATACAATATTTGCTTTTTTGAAAGTATAACAAGGAGATCCCCATTTCAATTCTTCAGACAAATGACAGTCTAAAACAATTTCCCTCATTTGTTCGATTTCGGCTTTCCATTTTTCAGCTTTTTCGAAATAAAAATCAACTTTAGAGTTTGTACTATGTTTGGTCATGACGAGTTAATTTATAAATATAAATTTAGCATTTTTATATATTTAAATTTCAAAACCCTTAATAATTCCTCTTTTAGATTGACGAACGAAATTTAGAATTTTATCTCGTTCAACTGTTTGCTCAAATTCTTCATTGATTATATCCAGAGCAAATTTTTTATTTCTCTTTTCTTGAAATATAATTCTATAAATTGACCGAAGTTCATCAATTTTCCGAGAATTAAATCCTCTTCTTTTTAGACCAACCGTATTTAATCCTGCAAATCTTAAAGGTTCATGAGCAACAACCACATAAGGAGGAACATCTTTAACAACTCGGCTTAAACCACTAATCATAGCATGTTCGCCAATAACTGAAAATTGATGTATAGCTGTTAGGCCGCTAATATTTACCCAATCTTCAACAGTTACTTCACCAGCCATTCCAACACTAAAACCTATAATGCAATTATTTCCAATAATGCAATCATGACCAATATGTGCATTGGACATAATTAAATTAGAATTACCAATACATGTTTTTCCTTTAGAAATTGTCCCTTTATTAATTGTTACAAATTCCCTGATTATATTGTTATCGCCAATTTCCAAAAGAGTATATTCTCCATTGTACTTCAAATCTTGAGGAACACCACCTAGAACTGCATTAGAATGAATTTCACAATTTTCTCCAATTCTTGATCCGCTTAAAATTGTTACATGATTTCCTATTCGAGTATTATCGCCAATTACAACATCCCCTTCAATAGTTACACCATTTCCTATGCAAATGTTATTACCTAAAACAGCATTTTTGTTAATAAAAGTATCTTTCAATTTTTATATCATTAATTAGTCACAAAAATTAAAAAAGTTTAAATATTTTTTATTGATGTAATATCAAATAATTGATGCACGAATTCTGCTCAAAGTTTCCTGACTTACGCCAATTAATGACGCAATGTGTTTCAATTTGGCTTTTTTAATAATTTGCGGAAATGACTCTAAAAGAAACAAATATTTTTTCTCTGCAGTCATTAAACGGAATAAATGATTAAACTCATTTATATTTGAAAGGTAGTATCGAAGTTGCTTAATATGAAATTTTATAAATATGGGATATTCCAATAAAGTCTGTTCATCCGAATAAGATAATGAATATACTAATGTTTCTTCACAGGTCTGAAAATTTTCAAATGAAGGTTTCTGTTCAAAAAAACTACTCATTGAAGTTACAAATTGATTATCGGTATAAATCCACTTCGTAACTTCTATCCCGTCTTCAATACAAAATCTTCTAATCGCACCCGATTTAATAAAATAGATTTTATTGCAAACTTTACCCTCTTCAACAATAAACTCTCCTTTTTTGAAAGTTTCTTCGAAAAAACTTTCCTTAATAGCAAACTCTGTCTCCGAATCTAATTTCTCAAAACTATTTATAATCTCAATTAGCTTTTCCATCCATTTTTATTTCATAATAACCAAATTTAAAGCGAATTTAAGAGAAAAGCTAAACCTAATAACAAACCGTTGTTTTTAATAGATTTTAAGAACTTTAAAGATCTAACAATAATAATTTGAGGTAGCGCCTTTAAGAATAAATATTAACCGAATTAAAACACAAAGAATAACTTCAACAACAAACAATGATATTTTTATGGCGTTTCCCTTCGGGCCGTGCTGTCCGCTGTATCTTTTGCGGATGGATGTTTATGGGAAAAAGAAGCCCTGCGTTCCCCGCAAAAGGATGCCGCTCCCATCACTAACGCGGCACGTGGTTAATCTGAAGCCATTATCCCATCAGGTTCGGTCAGATCAAAACTTCCAAAAATCAGAAAACCCCATCCGATTTGGATAGGGTTTTTCAAAAGAAAGGCGACGACATACTCTCCCACAAAACTGCAGTACCATCTGCGCAGGCGGGCTTAACTTCTCTGT